>JAOZUP010000268.1 GCA_029938595.1 Thermoanaerobaculales bacterium
CATCGGCGACCCGGTTCCGGTGGACGTCTGGCGCCCCTGACCGCTCGCCACGGTGAGAGATGCGGGCGGATCTTCTCGAGCACGCGGGGGCATTGGGGCTGAAAGTGTTCGAGTGCGATCTCACTGAGGCAGACCTTCTCGGTGCGGACGAACTCTGGATCAGCAACGCGGTGGGTGGTGTGCGGAGGGTGGCCAGTGTCGTCGGCAGGGAGTGGCGGAGCTGGTCGTTCTTCGAGCGCCTCAATCGGCTCGGTGTGCCCGCTCCGGGGTGGTGATCTCCACCCGCTGAAACCTGAGAACAGTTCTTGACATTCCTTAAGAAAATACTAAAATAGCGATATTATGATGTTTTGTGAATCTCAGCACCGATGGTTTCGGCTGCGGCGACAATCGTGAAAGCTCCCCACCTCGACTGCGTTTCTCCCGACCGCACATCGGAGGATTTGCTGGCCCTCAGAACCAGACTGGCGGACCAGGCGAGGAGGTTGCGGACCGCCTCCGATCATTATGCGCTTCTGGCGGGCGAAACCCGGCTCAAGATCATGGTCCTGCTCGACGAGACCTCCGAGCTCTGTGTTTGCGACCTGGCAACCATCCTGGAAATGACACCGGCAGCGGTATCGCAGCACCTTAGCCGGTTGCGGTCCGGAAACCTCGTGCGGTCACGACGCGACGGAATGACTATCTACTATCGGCTCGTGGATACGATGGACGGAGCCCTGCTGGCGCCCGTTCTGGGGATGCGCCGGGCCGATAAGGAGTGAACCATGCGATATGTCGTTCGACTTGTGATGGTTGTTCTCGCGCTTGCCGTGCTGGCGGCGCCGCTTGCCGCCGATAGCCCTCCCGACACAGTGCGCACCACTTTTCAGGTCGAGGGCATGCACTGCGGTGGTTGCTCCTCGGCCATTATCGCCACCCTCGAAAAGGTTGATGGTGTCATTGAGGTCTCATCGGACCACGAGAAAGGCGTTGCCGAGGCAGTCTACCGGCCGCGCAAGGTGGAGGTCGACGAGCTCAAGGCGGAGATCGAGAAGCTCGGCTACACCGTCACCGGGATGGAGACTGAGGCCGTCGACGGGTGAATTCGGAATTCGGAATTCGGAATTTCCACACAACCCCCCACAGAAAAGGTGCGGCGGAGGTGCCTGTCATGCTCTCGGTAAGCGCGTTCAATTGCTCTTTTTGATGTAGGCGATGGTGGCGCCCCAGCCGCCGCGGTCCGGTGGGGCATCGTGGAAGCCGGAAACCAGGGGATGTCGGGCGAGCAGCTTCTGCACCCGATCTCGTTGCACTCCGATACCGCGGCCGTGGATCAGACGAACCTCGGTGAAACCCTTGTTTGATGCCTCTTCCAGGTAGGCATCGACGACATCGGGAACGTCTCGTGGTGGAAACGAGTGGAGATCGATGCTGTCCTCCACCGAAATCTCGACCGGCTGCTCCGGATCATATTCGTCTTCTTCGTCCGGTTGGTCGTCGCCCACGAGATTGTTCGCACTGGCTATAGAGCCGGCGAATAACGCCACCACTGTTAGAACCACAAGCACCACGCCGAAGACCCCGAGGCCGACCCACGCTTTCGGACCGATGACCCGCGCCAGTGGCCATGTCAACGCCGTGGCAAGGAGAAAGACGCCCACCTTGGTTGCCAGGTACGCCATCCTAACCTTCGGATCTTTCAGCACCGTCCGACCCTTTCAGTCCGTGGCCACACTTGCCTTTCCCTGAGGTGGGTGGGCGGCATTCCTAATTCCTAATTCCTCATTCCTAATTCATCAAGGATTGAGCCGATTGATCAACCTCGGATAGGGAATCGCTTCCCGCAGGTGCGGGACGCCACAGATCCATGCCACGCAGCGCTCGATGCCCATGCCGAAGCCAGCGTGTGGGAACGATCCGTAGCGGCGGATGTCGAGGTACCACTCGAAGGATTCGCGCGGCAGGTCGTGGGCCGCGATCTGGCGCTCGAGGTGCTCGAGCGAGTCGGAGCGCTCGGAGCCGCCGATGATCTCGCCGCAGCCCTCGGGGGCAAGCACATCGACGGCCAGCGCGCGGCTCGGGTCGGACGGGTCGGGCTGCATGTAGAAGGCCTTGAGGTCGGCAGGGTAGCGCGTGATCAACACCGGACGGTCGAACTGCTCGGTGAGCAGGGTCTCGTCGTCGCCGCCGAGGTCGTCACCGAATTGAATGTCCGATCCGAGCGCCTTGAGCTTCGCCACCGCCTCGGCGTAGTCAAGGCGTGGGAAATCGCCGTCGGCGGTCGGCCGGAGCTTCGAGACGTCGCGTTCGAGGCGTTCGAGATCCTCGGTGCAGCGGTCTAGAACCCGGGCCACGATCTCGGAGAGAAACTCCTCGCACAGATCGAGGAGACCGTCGAAGCGCAGCCACGCCACCTCCGGCTCGACCATCCAGAACTCGGTCAGATGGCGGCGGGTCTTCGATTTTTCGGCCCGAAAGGTGGGGCCGAAGCAGTAGACCTTGCCGAGGGCGGCCGCGGCGGGTTCGAGGTAGAGCTGGCCCGACTGGGAGAGAAACGCCGTCTCTCCGAAGTACTCGGTCTCGAAGAGGGTGGAGGTTCCTTCGCACGCGGCCGGAGTGAGAATGGGCGAATCGATTAGGGTGTAGTCGCGCCTCTGGAAAAAGTCGCGGATCGCGAACTCGAGCTCGGAACGGACCCGCATGATGGCGTGCTGGCGCTTGGATCGCAGCCACAGATGGCGGTGGTTGAGGAGAAAGTCGGGCCCGTGGTCCTTCTTGCCGATCGGGAACTCGGGGGCGATCTGGATGATCTCGAGGCCGGACACCTTGAGCTCGAAGCCGCCCGGCGCCCGCTCGTCCGCCGCTACCACACCGGTGATCTCCACCGACGACTCCTGGGTCAGCTCGACCGCGGTTTCCCACACTGACTCGTCCACCTCGGGCCGGAAGACCACGCACTGCAAGTAGCCGAAGCCGTCGCGCAGAATGATGAAGCGGAGCTTGCCCTTCTTGCGCCAGTTGTAAACCCAGCCGCGGATGGTGACTTCTTGACCGGCGTGCTTCGCGAGTTCGGCGATTGTGATGATCGGGCGCGACATGGGCTCCTCCTGGATGGGGGATTGTACACGAGGGAAGAAGCTGACGAGTGTTTGACGGTCGAGGACAGATCGCTATCGCTATCGGAATCGCTATCGCTATCGATGAACGTCGTGCCTTTTGATCGTTCGATAGCGATACCGATAGCGATTTCGATAGTGACTTGGAGATCAGGCGAACGCACCGAGACGGAAAAGGAAAGACACTTACGAGTAGACCTCAACCACATCCTGCGGCACAATGATCCCTTGTGATTGTGAGGAGGCGGTATGGAGGTCCGACCGAACAGACAGGAGTTCTCGAAACTCGCGCGGGACTTCGACGTCGTTCCGGTGGTGCAGGAGCTGACCTCGGATACGGTGACCCCGTTCACGGTCTACTCCCGCCTCGCCGCCCACGGCCGCAACCCGTTCCTGCTTGAGAGCGTCGAGGGTGGTGAACGGGCGGCGCGCTTCTCCTTCGTTGGCGCCGACCCCTTTCGCATCGTCGAGGTTCGTGGAGGTGTGGTCTTTGTTGACGGTGCGCCACGCCCCGGCGATCCGGTGGCGGAGCTGCGGCGCGCCACCGATCTCGGCAGGGTGGCACCGGTCGACGGGCTTCCTCCCTTCGCCGGCGGTGCAATGGGCTACCTCGGATACGACGCGGTCCAGCTGGTGGAGGCAATCCCCGCAAGCGGCCGCGACGAGGGTGGTCTGCCGGACGCCTGGTTCGGAATGTACGACGGGATCGTGGCTCTCGATCGTGCCCGCCAGCGCTTGCTGCTCGTCGTCGCCGCCCGCACCGACACCGGGTCCACCGACGCCGCGGTTGGCGAGACATGGTCGGCGGCACAGAGGCGGCTCGCCGTCATGCACCGGGTGCTGGCCGGCGGCGGCGACAGCCCCCGCCCCCATGTGATTCCCAGTTCGAGCGAAGCGTGGGAGGGGTGGCGGGCGACACCGCCGGAGGCCGACTACCTGGCAGCTGTTTCCCGTGCCCGCGAGCACATCCTCGCCGGCGACATTTTCCAGGTCGTGCTGTCGCGCCGCTGGCGCAAAATGCCGCGCTGCACCGCGGCCGAGATTTACCGTATGTTGCGGCTGACCAATCCCTCGCCCTACATGTTTCTCTTCGACACCGGCCAGGCGAGGATCGTCGGCTCGAGCCCGGAGATGCTGGTCCGGGTGACCGGAGACACCGTCGCCACCTGCCCGATCGCGGGCACCCGCCGGCGCGGCGACGATCCCGACGAGGACCGGCGCCTCGAGAAGGAGCTCAGGGCGGATCCCAAGGAGCGGGCCGAGCACGTGATGTTGGTCGATCTGGGCCGCAACGACATCGGCCGGGTGTCCGCCCCCGGCTCCGTCCGGGTCGTGCGCGATATGGAGGTCGAACGCTACAGCCACGTCATGCACCTGGTGAGCGAGGTCGAGGGTCGGCTGCGCGATGATCTCGATGCGTGGGACGCGCTCCTCGCCTGTTTCCCGGCCGGCACCCTCTCAGGCGCGCCCAAGGTACGGGCGATGGAGATCATCGACGAGCTCGAGGAGGTGCGGCGCGGCGTTTACGGCGGCGCGGTCGGCTACCGGAATCTCGACGGTGACCTCGACTCGTGCATCGCCATCCGCACCCTGGTAGAACGGGGCGGCACGGTTCAGATCCAGGCCGGGGCGGGCATCGTCTACGACTCGGTCCCGGAGAATGAGCTCGCGGAGTGCGCGGCCAAAGCCGGCGCCCTCGTCGAGGCAGTAGCCATGGCCGAAGCAGCGGCGAGAGGCACTCATCATGGCGGATGAAATTCGGAATTCGGAATTCGGAATTCGGAATTCGGAATTTCCGCCCGCCCTTCCCCAGATGTGGATGTCGGGTGAGTGACGATAAATTCGAAATTCGAAATTCGAAATTCGAAATCTGTGGCGGGGGTGGATCATGATCCTCATGCTCGACAACTACGACTCCTTCACCTACAACCTGGTGCAGGAGTTGTGCGAGGTCGGAGACGTCGAGATCGAGGTTGTACGCAACGATACCGCCACCGTGGACGAACTCCTGGCCCTCGGGCCGCAGGCGGTGGTCATCTCGCCTGGTCCGGGGGTGCCCGAGGACGCCGGTGTCAGCATGGATCTGGTGCGTGCCGCCGCGGACCTCCCGTTGCTCGGAATCTGCCTCGGCCACCAGGCGATCGCGGCGGTCCACGGCGGGCGGGTTATTCGCGCCGCGGAGCCCGTCCACGGCAAAACCTCTCCGGTCAGGCATCACGGAGAGGGACTCTTCAAAGACCTGCCCGATGGATTCGAGGCCACTCGCTATCACTCGCTCATCGTTGACAGGGACAGCCTGCCGACGAGTCTCGAAGTCACAGCGTGGACCGACGACGGCGAGGTGATGGCGATTCGCGACTGCGATGCTCTCCACTTCGGCGTCCAGTTCCACCCCGAGTCCTACCTTTGCCACGAAGGCAAAAAAATTCTGGCTCGATTCCTCGAAATCGCCGGCTTGCCGCTGCGAGATGAGTGGAAACGACCGTAACGAATGAGGAATTAGGAATTAGGAATTAGGAATGTCGCCCACCCATCCACGATATCGACATGTGCTTCGGGTGATTGGGTATGAATTCCTAATTCCTAACTCCTAATTCCTAATTGGAATGACAATGACCGGCACCGACCACAAAATTCTTCTCAATCGTCTCTTGGCCGGGAAAGACCTGTCGTCTGGCGAGATGGAGGCCTTCATAGGCGCGATCATGGATGGGGGTGTCGACGATGTGGTGATGGCCGCCATGCTCGTCGCGCTGCGCGCAAAGGGCGAGACAGGTCCAGAGGTGGCGGCCGCTGCGCGCGCGATGCGAGCTCGCTCCCTACCAGTTGCGATCGCAGATCCCGGGCTGGCCGTTGATACCTGCGGCACCGGTGGCGACGGTGCCGAGACCATCAACATCTCGACCGCGGCGGC
>JAOZUP010000269.1 GCA_029938595.1 Thermoanaerobaculales bacterium
CCCGGACGTGGAGACCGATGCCGATGACGATCAAACCCAGCGAAATGAGCTGACTTGTGGAAAGAGCGCCGTTGAAAACAAAACCGCGCGCTGCGTCGCCGCGGGTCAATTCGAGGAGAATCCGCCCCATTCCGTACAGGACCAGATAGGTGGCAAAGACCCGTCCTGGAGCGGGACGGCGCTTGTAGAGTGCGGCGAGCAGAAGGTAGAGACCGAGGTTGAAGAGCGACGCGTAGATCGGGAATGGGTGGAGGGGAACGTTGAGCGGCGTTCCCAGGTTATGTGCGGCGATGGGATTGGTGTAGGTGATGGCCCACGGGAGACCGCAGTGCCCACCCCAGCAGCAACCCGCCATCAGGCAGCCGATGCGGCCGATGGCCTGCCCGAGAGCGAGAGAGGGAGCGATGACATCGAACGACGGGAGAGCTGGGAGATTGTAGCGTCGGAGGAGGACGACGGCTGCGATCACCGCGGCGATGAATCCACCGAGGAAGACCCCGCCCGCCCTCACCATGCCGAGAAGTTCGGTGGGATGAGCTATGTAGCGTGGCAGCTCGACGATGACCAGCAGCAGCTTGGCGCCGATGAGGGCCCAGATGACGAGCCACAGCGCGAAGTCGACCAGATGGGCCCCATCCATACCGGCACGATCAGCGCGCACACGCAGCGTCCACAGACCCGCGATGACGCCGGTGGCGAGGAGCACACCGTACGTCGGGATCTGAAAGAAACCGAGGTCAATCAGAATCGGATGCATGTTCGGGCTCTCGAGAATGGACGCGGAACTCGTTGAGTATGAGGAGGACGGCACCGATCGAGATCGAGGCGTCGGCGACGTTGAAGTCCGGCCAGGATACTGTACGGTCGCCGATCCGCGCCCAAAGGTGGACGAAGTCGACCACCCAGCCGTAAAGTACTCGGTCGATGAGGTTGCCCACCGCGCCGCCAAGGATCAGTCCAAAGGCAAATCCTGACAACCGGCTGTGTTGGGCGTGCCGCACCAGCATGGCCGCGATGATCACCACCGAGGTGAAGATCACCAGGTGCAGAAGCACCCTGCTGAAGGCACCGCCGCCTGAAAAGAGGCTGAAGGCGATGCCGCGATTGTGGACATGGGTCAGGGCGAAGCCCGGCATGACCTCGACCCAGGCGCCGGGGTCGAGGCGGGCCAGGACCAGCCCTTTGGTTACGCGGTCGGCCACCACTACCAGCGCGGCCGTGATCCACGGCAGGGCGCCGCGCATCAGTCGTCGGTCCTTCGCAGCTCGGCGCGGTTTTCCGCCAAGAGGCGAGTGACGACCCCGTGGCAGCGATGGCAGAGATCGGGCAGCTCTGAGTCGCCGACGAGCTCGTCGAAACGCCGCCAGCAGCGACTGCAGGTCGGCGCATCGTAGGGCCCAACCGAAATCTGGAGATTTGGATAGGCCGCGACCTCCGTGCCATCGGTGACTGATCCGTCGCCGGCCGCGGAGACGATGAGGAGCCGCGCGAGTTCGATCCCGGTCGCCCCGAGGTCCTCTTTCAGCAGCTCGGTGTCACCGCCGACGACCACGCGAGCCTCTTCGGACTTGCCGATGGCGCTCTTCTGACGCAGATTTTCCAGCTCTGCCAGCACAACGTCGCGGAGAACGAGCAGACGTTCGATCCTGGAGTCGTCCTCCGTTGCATCATCACCCCCTTCACCGGCGTCCGGGAAGGAGGCCAGATGGACGGAGTCCTCGCGGTCGCCGGGCAGGTGTTGCCACACCTCCTCAGCGGTAAAGGAGAGCACCGGGGCGAGCAGGGTCGTGAGAATCTCGGCTATGCGGAAGATCACGGTCTGGGTTGCACGTCGGGCGGGATCCTCGGGGAGGTCGCAGTACAAACGGTCCTTGTTGACGTCGAGGTAGAGGCTGGAGAGGTCCACGGCACAGAAGTTGACGATCCGGTGCGAGAGGGAGGTCAGCTCGTAGCTCTGATATGCCCTCTTGGTCTCCTCCAGGAGCCGTTCGGTGGATCGCAGCATGAAAGCGTCGAGACCGCGGAGATCCTCGAACGGAACCGCATCACGGGCCGGATCGAATTCCTCCAGGTTCCCGAGGAGGAAGCGCAGGGTGTTGCGGATCTTACGGTAGGCCTCGGCATTGCGGGTCATGATTTCGTCGGAGATCCGGATGTCCTCGCGAAAGTCGACCATCGCCGTCCACAACCTGAGGATGTCGGCCCCGTACTTCTTCAACATCTCATCGGGGGTGACGACGTTGCCCACCGACTTCGACATTTTGTGCCCTTCGGCATCAACAACGAAACCGTGCGTCACGACCTGGCGATAGGGCGCTGTTCCCTTGAGCCCGACCGACGCCACCAGCGACGATTGGAACCACCCGCGGTACTGATCCTGCCCTTCGAGGTAGAGGTCCGCGGGCCAGTCGAGTCCGTAGCGGTCGGTGTCGCACACCGCCAGGTGGCTGACGCCCGAGTCGAACCACACATCCAGAATGTCCGTCTCCTTGACGAAGCTCGTAGCGCCGCAATCCGAGCATGAGTAACCCGGCGGCAAGAGCTCGTCGGCCTCCCGTGTGTACCAGGCGTCGGAGCCCTCCTCGAGGAAGATCCGGCGGATGTGATCGAAGACCGTTTCATCGATGGTTGGCGCCCCACACTCTTTGCAGGTCAGGAGGGTGATCGGCACGCCCCAAATTCGCTGTCGTGAGATGCACCAGTCGGGTCGGTTTGCGACCATCCCGTCGATCCGCGCCTCTCCCCAACGAGGAACCCAATCGGCGGTGCGCAGGACCTCCTGAGAACGTTGGCGCAGGTCGTGCTGGTCCATACGAATAAACCACTGGTTGGTGGCGCGGAAAATGACAGGGTTCTTCGACCTCCAGCAGTGAGGATAGGAGTGTTCGACTTCGCTGAAGGCCACCAGGACATCGAGATCCCGCAGGCGATTGACGATCGGCTCGTTGGCTTCGTGAACGTGCAACCCCGCCCATTCCTTCACATCTGACGTGAATCTTCCGTCGTCGTCTACCGGGGCGTATGGCTCCAGGCCGTATTGGGCGCCGATGACGAAGTCCTCCGCGCCGTGTCCCGGGGCGGTGTGGACCAAACCCGTGCCCTGCTCGAGGGTAACGTACGGGGCGAGGATGAAGAGGCCTTCGCGGCCTGTGAGCGGGTGGAGGTAGTGGCTGCCCTCGAGGTCGCCACCCTTGAAGATCTTCACGGTTTCTGTACCGAGCCACCCGGCGGCTGAAGCAGTCCTTTCGAGGAGCTCGGTGGCGACGATCCACAGCTTCCCGTTCGCGCGAACCAGGGCGTATTCGAAGGTCGGGTGGAGGGCGATGGCGAGATTGGCGGGTAACGTCCACGGGGTGGTCGTCCAGATCAAAGCCGCCGCCTCATCACCCGGCGCCACGCCGAGGCGCTCGCGGGCGTCGTCGGAAAGCGCAAAGGCGACGGTGATCGAGGGGCTCGAGTGATCGTGGTATTCGACCTCGGCCTCGGCCAAGGCCGTACGGCACTCCGAGCACCAGTGGACAGGCTTCAGACCCCTCTCCACGTACCCGGCGAGCAGGAAACCGTGCAGGGCGGTCGCGATCTCGGCTTCGTAGGCGTGGTCCATGGTCAGATAGGGGTCATCCCAGCGGCCGAACACCCCAAGACGCATGAACTCGTCGCGCTGCACCTTGTAAAAGCGGTCAGCGTACTTCCGGCACGCGTTGCGGATCTCCGGAATGCTCATCTCGAGTTTCTTCCGGCCGAGCTCCTTGTCGACGTGGTGCTCGATCGGCAATCCATGACAGTCCCATCCCGGGACATACGGGCTGTCGTAGCCCAGCATCGTGCGCGACTTGACCACGATGTCTTTGAGGATCTTGTTGAGGGCGGTGCCGACGTGAATCGAACCGTTGGCATAGGGTGGACCATCGTGGAGGATGAAGCGCGGTGCTCCCTTTCGGGCCTCGCGAATACGGCCGTACAGGTCCATCTCCCGCCAACGGGCGAGGAGTTCCGGTTCTCTCTGCGGGAGCTTCGCTCGCATGGGGAAGCTCGTCCGCGGAAGGTTCAACGTTTTTCGATACATCTCACACCGCCTCCGGCATGTGAGCCTACGCGGCGGGGTCACAGCCGTCAAGGCAGCAGGATCAGTCGAGGACCGTGCGGACCTTGCGGATGACCTCTTCAGCCGTAAACGGCTTGGTGATGTAACCTGCGGCGCCGACCTCTCGTCCACGGAGGACATCGGCGGCGAAACCACGGGCGGTGACCATGATGATCGGAAGATGTTGCGTTCTGGCGTTGCGGCGCAGCCCGGCCGCAAGATCGAAGCCGTTGGTCGGGGTTGCAAGCGCGACGTCGAGGAGCACCAAATCCACATCCTCCTCGCTCAGGAGTTGTTCGGCGGCTTCGGCGGACTCGGCCTCGAACGTGACGAATCCCTCGCGGCGCAACTTGAAGGACAGAATGCGCAGGATATACGGCTCATCATCGACGATCAGAATACGGCACCCCACATGCGCAGTGTACGTTCAAGATGAACCCAAATCAAGATGGATTGCTATCTTGAGAAGCTGAATGGGATTCGTTACCCGGGGTGAGCAACGTTGGGTTGAACAACTCCCACACGACCATCAACAGATGGAGCAGACCGAAGGCCGACAGCATTCCACGAAACGACGGTGAGTCCAGGACGACGGACGCAGCGGGTGGAAATTGGGTCAGCAGCATTCCCCATGCCCGAGACCACGGAATGAGGAGCAAGAAGAGACCCACGTTGACCAGGTAGCCTATGTAGATGACGATGGCGAGAAATCTGGTCAACTTCACGGGATCATTTTAGCTGGATTCTTGCTCATGCCCTTTTTCTTTTCTTTGGCCCGTGGTTTCGGCGGTGACCACCGCCGAAACCACGGGCCAAAGAAAAGAACTGGGAGAAAGCATAAAGTCCCTGATAATGTCTCACAGTGAAAATCCTCTGGGGATCCCCGTTACCGCCGACGCGATCCGGCGTCAGCGATTACGCCGTCGAGCTTCTCGGTGAGCTGGGTTCACTGGCGAAGGTGCGGGTGCTGGAGCCTCCGGGCTGGCATCGACCCGACGATTGGTCCTTGGACGAGACGGTCGAACTGGTACCCTCCGAAACCGCGCCTTCGAGCGACGAGATCTCTCTTCTCCACCTCGGAAACAACCCTCACCATCGGTGGCTTCTCGATCGTCTGGGTCAGCCACGCACAGTCGTGGTGATGCACGATCTCGTCCTTCACCACCTTTTGGTCGAGGCAACCGCGGCCGAAGGGGATGACGAACACTTTGAAAAGGACCTCGTGTTCGCCCACGGCACGGCCGGACGGGCGCTGGCCCGCGCGCGGCGAGCAGGCCTGACCGGCGCCAGAGATCCATTCCTCTTTCCGGCCAGGGCCGCGTACCTCGAGCACGCGGTGGGAGTGATCGTCCATTCGCGGTGGGCACAGCGGATCCTCACAGCGGAACGACCGCAGATTCCAATTGCCAAAGTCGGCCTGCCCGCGGCCGACCCCGGAATCGTCGACCGCGGGGAGCAGCGAAGGCACCTCGGTGTCCCAGCCGATGAGGTGCTCCTCATGCACCTGGGGTTTCTGTCTCCGGAAAAAGGGCTCGCCGACGTGGTCACCGGGGTCGCGGCTGCGGTCAGGGCCGGCGTTCCCGCCCGCCTGATGCTGGTGGGTGAGGGAGGGGGGCTCGATGATCTGCTGACAGCAGCGGCTCGAGCGGGGATTGGCGACCGTGTCGGCACCACCGGCTGGCTGCCGACAAGTGAGTTCCTGCGGATCCCGTCCGCCGCGGATGTCGGTGTCGTGCTGCGAACGCCGTCGGCCGGAGAGACTTCGGCCGCTGCAGTGCGCTTTCTCGCCTGCGGAACGCCGGTGGCGGTTGGAGGCACGAGCCAGTTTCTCGAGTGGCCGGAAACAGCGGCCCCCCGGATTACGCCCGGCCCGCCGGCACCGGCCGAAATCGCGCGCGTATTGGCTGAAGCGGCGGCAGGGGGAGC
>JAOZUP010000270.1 GCA_029938595.1 Thermoanaerobaculales bacterium
GCCGGAACCTCGACCAACATGAACGCCAACGAGGTGATGGCCAATGTCGCCCTCGTACTGACAGGGCACCAACTCGGCGAATACGACATCGTGGAGCCGCACGACGACCTCAACATGTCGCAGTCCACCAACGACTCCTACCCGACAGCGCTCAAGGTCGCCATGCTGAGCGGCAACGACACGGTCGTGGCCGAAGTTGAGTTGCTCACAGCCGCCTTTCGGGCGAAGGGCCATGAGTTTCTCAACATCCTCAAGATGGGCCGTACCGAAATGCAGGACGCGGTGCCGATGACGGTGGGCCAGGAGTTCCACGCCTTTGCCGCGGTGCTCGAGGCCGAGATCGAGGCCCTGAGGCAGGCCGAAAAGCCCCTCTACGCGATCAACATGGGCGGCACGGCCATCGGTACCGGCCTCAACGCTCCGGCCGGGCTCGCCGAGAAGACCGCTGCACACCTCGCGGACCTGACGGGCAAACCTTTCGTGCCAGCAGGTGATCTGATCGCAGCCACCTGGGACCAGGGCGCCTTCGTCACCTACTCCTCCGGATTGAAGGCCCTGGCAGTCAAGCTGTCGAAGATCGCCAACGATCTGATTCTGCTGGGGTCGGGACCCAGAGCAGGCCTTGGTGAGATCAACCTGCCGGCCATGCAGCCCGGGTCGTCGATCATGCCGGGCAAGGTCAACCCGGTCATGCCCGAGCTGATGAACCTGGTTGCTTTTCGGGTCATGGGCAACGACATGACCGTTACTCTGGCCGCGCATCACGGCCAACTGCAGCTCAACGCCTATGAACCGGTCGAGGCGATTGCCATCCTGGAGTCACAGACTCTGCTGGCCAACACCATGCGGGCCCTGCGGACCAAATGCATCGACGGCATCACTGTCAATGAGGACAATTTGGCCACCGACATCGAACGAACCGTGGGCATCGTCACCGCGCTGAACCCGGTGATCGGCTACGAGGCCGCCACCGAGCTCGCCAAGGAGGCCTACGAGACCGACAAGGGAATCCTGGAGCTGATCCGAGAGAAGAAGATCCTGACCGATGAGCAGCTTCGTGAGATTCTGGATCCGGCAGCCCTAACCGGCCTCAATCCAGAGAATTACAACTAGTTGAACTGAGGGGCGCCGTGATTGGCTCCCTCAAATGAAGGAGGACACCATGAGAGTGAGCAAGGTCGGAATCGTATTCGCACTGACAGTGATCGTCGCGGCAGGCGTATGCGCCGTCGAAGACACCGACAAGCCGAACATCGTCATCCTCGCCACCGGCGGCACCATTGCCGGTTCGGCCGAGACCTCGACCCAGGCCGGCTACACGTCGGGGCAGGTCGGGGTCGATATTCTGATCGGCGCCGTGCCGCAGATCAAGGAGCTGGCCGACGTGACCGGAGAGCAGATCTCCAACGTGGGCAGCCAGGACATGTCCGACGCCATCTGGCTGACGCTGGCCACAAGGATCAACGAGCTGGCGGCCTCGGCGAAGGTGGACGGCATCGTGATCACCCACGGGACCGACACCATCGAGGAGACCGGCTACTTTTTGAGCCTGGTCGTCAAGACCGACAAGCCGGTGGTGTTGACCGCCGCCATGCGGCCGTCCACCGCACTGTCGGCGGACGGACCGCTGAACATCTTCAACGCGGTGGCGGTGGCAGCCGATCCTGACGCCAGGGGCCGGGGTGTGCTGGTCGTGACCAACGACGACATCCACGGCGCGCGGAGCATCACCAAGACCAACGCCACCGACGTCCAGACCTTCATGTCGCCCGAGCGTGGCCTCATCGGGGTATCGCTGTACGGCGTCAACCGCTGGTTTCGCTATCCCTACAGGACTCATACCTCGAAGAGCGATTTCTCGATCAAGGGCGTGAAGTCCCTTCCGAGGGTCGACGTCATCTACATCACCGCCGATGTGTCGCCGGATCTGATCGACTGTGCCGTCGCCAAAGGCGCCAAGGGTATCGTCACTGCTGGCGTAGGCAACGGCAACATGACCGGTCCGGCCCTCGAGGCGGTCGAGCGTGCGATAGCGAAGGGCGTGGTCGTGGTTCGTGCCACCAGAGTGCCGAGCGGCTCGGTGGGACGCAATGTCGAAGTCAACGACGACGAGGTCGGAACGGCGGTTTCGGGCGAGCTCAGCCCGGCCAAGGCACGGGTGCTGCTCAAGCTGGCGTTGCTCAAGACGAAACAGACCGAACAGATTCAGAAGTACTTCGATCTTTACTAGGAGGCGATCATGCGTCACACCGGGATTGTTTTCTTATTCGTGATGGTCTTGATGTGTGCCGGTCCGTTGGTTTTTGCCGACGAGACCAGCGACGAGACTGTGGATTCGGCGGCCGTCGCTCCCGCCGAGGAGGCCGGCAACGAGAACGAGAAGCCAGAGCAGGAAACACCGACGATCGTAGCGCCTGAGTGGCGGGTGGAAGGGTCGTCCGGTAAGACCTTCGGCACCGAGATCGAGTTTGTGGATGAGCCGCATTTCAGGTTGGTGTCAGACGAGCTGGTCAACGGTCGCCCCAAGTACGACTATTTCCTCTATATCAAAGCGAAGCTGAACGGGGTCTACGACATCGAGGGAGGTCTCCAGGATCAGGAGACCTTCAACGTTGGTCGGATTGACGTGTGGGGGACCGACGACTCCAACCGTTTTTGGATGGACATGCATCAGTCCCAGGTCCGTATTCGCGGACAGAATGAAACCAAGAACGGGCCCGTTGTCGGCTACCTCGAGGGTGACTTCTGGGGCGGCAGCAAGGGATTTCGGCTGCGCCACCTCTGGATCGACTACAAGTTCGTCCACTTCGGTCAGGATTGGAGCTTCTTTGGTGACAAGGAGATCTGGCCCAACGTCTTCGATTGGGACGGTCCTCCCTCCGGGGTCTGGCGACGCGAGCCGGAGTTGAAGTTCTACTTCGGGGGAGATTCCGGATGGAGATACGAGTTCGGCATTGCCAATCCCGGCGCCGAACTCACCTTCAGCACCGACATTGATGACGGCGTCACCCCGGCCAATCAATCGTCGCCCGATTTCATTGGCGCGATCAACAAAAAGACAGATTTTGGACATCTCCGTGTGACCGGGATCTATCGTAACTTGAAGTACAAATCCGAGGGAACCGATCAGTCGGTGGCGGGGTACGGCGCCACCGTATCCGGTTTCATCGGCACCGGTAAGGACAAGAGGAACCCGATCCAGTTCCAGCTGGTGGCCGGCCAGGGCATCGCCACCTACCTTGTTTCCTTCAGCGGGCTCAACTACGACGCAGCGCCGGACGGCGACGGCAACATGAAGGCCATCCCCACGTATGGTGGATGGGCTTCGTACGAGCACTGGTTCGGCGATAAGTGGCACGGTAACCTGGTGGCGGGCTACGAAGACTTCCAGACCCACCGGATCGTCAGCTATGAGATCCCGGGGCCCGATTACCAGGCAGAGAACAGCGAGGTCACGGCCACCCACTACTACGGCCTCGTCAATGTCATGTACGACTGGCTGCCCAACTTCGTTTTGGGTGTGGAGTACAACTGGGGCAAGAAGGACACCGTCCACCAGGGCTCGATCGATACCGGCGACGAGGTGGTTACCCGGATCGAAAAGGGTCGCGTTGCCCAGAGAATCAGCTTCGGGGTGTTCTTCAACTTCTGACGCTGCACCGCGGTCCCCTCGTCTTCGAGGGGACCGGTGTGGGCTGTTTTCTGGGACTGAGAATTGCTGAGAAGTGCGGGTAAAAAGGGACAAAAGCCATGGAGATTGAAGAGCGCATCAAGGTAGTTGAGGTCGTAGCACTCGGAATGGATCCGCCCATCGTCGCCGATGCCTCGACCCCGCTTCGCGACGTCGTCCGGCAGATGCGCGACCACCGATCCGGGTGCGCGCTGCTCACCCGCGACGGGAAGCTGGCCGGGATATTTACCGAACGCGACGTAGTGCTGCGCGTCGTCGGCGTAGGTGGCGCGATGGACCAGCCGGTCTCCGCCTGGATGACGCCGGATCCGGACCGAGTGGGTCAGAAAGACCCGCTCATCACGGCTGTGCGATTGATGCGACGCCGGGGTTTCCGCAATGTCCCCGTCGTGGACGAGGCGGACCAGGTGGTCGGCTGCGTGCGGCACAAGGACATCGTCAACTACCTCGCCGAGGTCTACCCGGAGCAGGTGCTCAACTTGCCGCCGGACCCCGACCAGGTGGTCCTGGAACGGGAAGGTGGGTGATCCGATGAATACGCACACCCCGAGTACCACTGAAGTCAAACGTGTCACCATCGTCTTTTCCGGCGATTCCGGCGACGGTATGCAGCTCACGGGCACGCAGTTCACAACTGCGTCGGCCGTGCACGGCAACGACGTGAACACCCAACCCGACTACCCGTCGGAGATACGGGCGCCGGTCGGTTCGATCGCCGGTGTTTCCGCCTTTCAGCTCAGCTTCGCTTCTGAAAAAATTCACACAGCAGGCGACCGGCCGGACGTGCTCGTGGCGATGAACCCGGCCGCGCTCAAGGTCTATCTGCCGAGCCTCCGACCAGGTGGAGAGCTGGTAGTCAACCGGGACGCCTTCACCGCAAATGACCTGAAGAAGGCCGGATATGTCGACAACCCTCTCGACGACCCGGATCTGGCGAGCCGCTTCAAGCTGCACTCGGTTCCGATCACATCCTTGACCCTCGCCGCTCTCGAGGCAGTCGACCTCGATCGAAAGAGCAAACGACGTTGCAAGAATTTCTTCGCGCTCGGACTGCTCTACTGGCTCTACGATCGGCCCATCGAACCGAGCCTCGAGTGGATCGGGAAGAAGTTCGCCCGCTATCCGGCCGTCGTCGAGGCCAATCGCTGCGCGCTTGAAGCCGGCTACAAGCTCGGCCCAAACGATGGGGCTTTCAGCGAGCGTTATGCCGTGCCCCCGGCACCGAAAGAGCCGGGCGACTACCGGATCATCGACGGCAACGAGGCTTTCGCTCTCGGCAGCGTCACCGCCGCACGTCTGGCCGGGAAGCCCCTCGTCTACAGCAGCTATCCGATCACACCTGCGACCGACGTGCTGCACGCGCTCGCGCGGCTCAAGCACCTCGATGTGCGCACGGTCCAGGCCGAGGATGAAATCGCAGCCATGGGCTCTGCCATCGGGGCCGCATTCGGCGGTGTCTTTTCGCTCACCGGAACGAGCGGACCCGGCGTCTGCCTGAAGAGCGAGGCTATCGGACTGGCGATCATGCTGGAGCTCCCCCTGGTTATCCTGAACGTACAGCGAGGAGGGCCGTCCACCGGTCTGCCGACCAAGACCGAGCAGTCAGATCTCCTGCAGGCCTTCGCAGGGCGTAACGGCGAAAGCCCGATCCCGATTCTGGCGGCGGCGAGTCCGGCCGACTGTTTCGAGGTCGCGATAGAGGCGTTCCGGATTGCGGTGCGCCACTCCACGCCGGTCTTCGTGCTCTCAGACTCGGGGCTTGGTAACGGGGCCGAGCCCTGGCGCATCCCGGTGATCGAGGACCTGGACCCGATTCGTGTCGAGCATCCCACCGAAGCTGAAGGTTTTCTTCCCTATGCTCGGGACGAGTCGACGCTCGCTCGCCCCTGGGCCGTGCCCGGCACGCCGGGCCTCGAGCACCGGCTCGGAGGTCTGGAGAAGCAACACGAAACCGGTGGTGTGAGCCACGATCCGGAAAACCATGAAAAAATGTGTGGGCTCCGCGCCGAAAAGATCGAGCGCATCGCCAAGTTCATCCCAGAGCAGCAAGCCGTCGGACCACCCGGCGGCGACATGCTGGTGATCTCCTGGGGCGGCACATGGGGCCCCGTTTCGAGCGCCGTGACTCGGTGCCGGGAACGCGGGCAATTGGTGGCCCATGCCCACCTGCGTTACCTGAACCCCTTCCCGGAGAATCTCGGCGAGCTCATGGCCCGCTATGAACGAGTGCTCGTACCCGAGCTGAACGGCGGCCAGCTGGCGCTGCTGCTGAGGGCG
>JAOZUP010000271.1 GCA_029938595.1 Thermoanaerobaculales bacterium
ACGCAGATTGACGCAGATGATTTTTCTTTTGGTTCACTAATCGCGTGTACTCGAGTTTTGGGTAGTGGCCAAAATTGACAAGCAATCGGACTTCGAAACGCCCGGCGTTCATGTAGTTGAGGAGTTGGGCCTCATGCTCTATTGCCAGGCGAGATGCCGCCTTGATCTCAACAACGACGTTTCCATAGCAGATGAGGTCTGGCTGGTATTTCTTTTCGAGTTTGTGCGTTTTGTATTCGAGTTCGAGCGTGACCTGGCTTTCGAAGGGAATCTCCTGAAGTTGCAGCTCCAACTCGAGGCACTCTTGGTATACCGGCTCGAGAAACCCTCGGCCCATCTCGTTGTAGACCTCAAAACACGCGCCCAGAATCCGGTACGTCTCTTCCTTGAGAGGGAAATCTTCACTCATTTTCTTTCCCTCTATCTGCGTCAATCTGCGTGATCTGCGGGCCAGATGAGATGTGCTCACTGTCCGGCAGGGTTGGTCCCTGGTCATGCTTGATGTCGATCAAGTCCATGACGTCGATGCTTCGGTCGAAGCGGGGCAGCAGATCGTGATCGTGGGTCACTGTTACCAAGGTGGCGCCAGTCGCTTCGGCGGCGTCCAGCAAAATGTCGAGGACCTTCAGGGTATTTGTGGGATCGAGGTTGCCGGTGGGTTCGTCGGCAAGCAGGAGCACCGGTTCGGCGATCAGCGCCCGGCAGACCGCCACCCTTTGCTTCTCACCATGCGACAGCCGGGTCGAGAGCCGGTTCAGCTTGTCGGCGATCCCCACTTGCTCGGCGATCGAGACCGCCCGCTCGCGAACCGAGCCATCTAGCTTGAGCGAGCCGTTGATACGGTAGGGGAGGAGGATGTTGTCGAGCACCGTCAGATACTCGAGCAGCTCGAACTCCTGAAAGACCATCCCGATGCGGCGGATGCGGAAGTCACGCCGCGCGCCGTCGTCGAGGCCGGTCACCTCGACCTCATCGGTGACCACCGTCCCCTTCTGTGGCAGCCGGATGCCGGCCATCAGGTGGAGCAGGGTCGTCTTGCCGGACCCCGACGGTCCGATGACGGCCACGGTTTCACCCGCCGCCACTTCGAGCTCCGGGACGTTCAGCTCGAACTCGCCCTCGGGATATCGAAACAGAAGGTCGGAAATCGCGATCATCGTTAGGGGTGCAGTTTATCAGCTAATAGGATTACCGATCTGGTACATTCCGCTGCATTCGAGAGGCTAGAGAGTAGATGGCGCTGAAGACGTCGAAAGGGGTGACAGGAGGAAGACGGAGAAACCGCAGATCACGCAGATGAGCGCAGATCTCACCCGAGCAAATGGTCGCCATGGTCTCGCACCTGCACGACAACAATCGTCCGGTCCAGCTCCTCGGCGACCGGGAGTTGATCCTGGTGTCGATGGAGTAGGATAGGGCTCAAATGCAGCGACCTCCACTACGTCGCCGTTGATCGCCGCGAAGCCTATGTGGTTTGCTTGCCGTAAAGCCGTGGCTACTTGAGCGCCTCGAGCAAAAACGGGAGATCATCCTGGTCTTTTGGCCTCCCCGAGGCACGCTTGTTTTGGATGAGGTCATTAAGGCCGATGTAACTGAACGGAATGCTTCCAGAGCGGCTCTCCAATACCACCAGGGTTCGTCGCCGCCAGGCGGATTCGAAGTCGACGCCGTCGATATCGTTGAGGAGGTCGATCCGGTTGGGGGGAACTCCGAACTGAAAGATGACTCCATGTTTTTCAAGCTCGGACGGGCCCTCGAGCTCCGGAATCTCCCCTTGCCAAAACTCTTCAAGAGCCTTGAACAGGCTGACAGCGTTGTCGTGCTCTCGATCGTAGTAGACGTCGATGTCGCCAGTCACGCGAATGTGCCCGTAGAAAATGACGGCTTCACCGCCGACGATCATGAATTTCACTTCTTGGGCATGCAGTGCCCGAAGAAAATCATGAATATCGGGAGAGAACGCCGAAGCGTCTACGATTTCCGGTGGCATTCGCGCACGTCCCGAGCCGGGCTAGGGTAAACCCGCTTTCGCAGCTCGCGTGATGCGCGGATCCGCTCCTGAGGCGACATGGAGACCTGCTGCCGGATGTCCCAGGCCGCCGCCTCATCGTGGGATTGCGCTCTATTGACAACTCTCTCCATAACAATATTTTAGCTCGATTTGATCGAGACCTCAAGAAGTGCCGGACGGCAGCAGGCTCCAATACCAACGGCAACACGGCGATGCGGCAAAACGGCATTGCGGCACGTAAGCATTTGGCTGAGCATGAGAAAAGTAACCGCCCACCGGGTGGGTGGGTGGTCGTTTCGAATTCCTGAGCCCCCTCCTAATTCACTTCAGCCCATGCTCCTTCTTGTACTCGTCGAGCCACCCCTTGTTGACGTCGGTCATGTCGAGACGCTGGTTGATGAGCTCGGGCCAGACGATCTCGGGTTTGCGGCTCTTGTCGGGTTCGAGTCCCTTTTCGGTGCTGGGCACGTCCCACGCCTCGTCGGTGGAGACCGCCATGCGCTCGGTGACGCCGTCACGGGTGAGATTCCACACCATCATGATCGTCCGAGGCGGCGGCTGGTTGTAGTACTTCCTCAGCTGCTCCGCGGTGAGCATGGCCTCGTGGATCACGATGTCGGCGTCCTTGGCGTACTTGATAAACCACGTGTTGGGGAACGTGTCGCCGCCAAAGACCACCTTGTAGCCGTTCCAGTAGAGCGCGAAGCTCACCGGGCCGTCGCCGGCGTGGATCGCGGGCCACGAGCGAATAGTAACGCCGTTCTCCTCATAAACGATCTGGTTTTCGCCCTTGTAGTCGAACTCGTGGGCGATGAGGAACGCATGAGGCTGCTGGAGGAGAGGTTGGAGTTTTTCACGAGGCCGTGAGGCCTCGGGGCGATGCAGCCCTGCGCCTGATCGGCTAAGACGCCCAAGAACCGGTCTTTGGGGCGTGTATGATCGAGAGGCAAGTACCCGATTCAGTGCCATATGAGGGCGACCGTCGAGATAAAATAAGGGTTGAGATGAGTTGGATTCTGAACCATGAACCGGCGGTCCGCCTCGGCGCTTTTCTGGGTGTATTCGCGGTTATGGCGCTGTGGGAGTTGGTGGGTCCTCGTCGTCGGTTGACGACTGCCAAGGGGCCGCGGTGGTTTGCCAACCTCGGCATCACTATCGTGGACACCGTGGTGGTCCGTCTCCTCTTCCCGGCTGCGGCGGTCGGTATGGCGGTTGTTGCGGCGGAACGCGGCTGGGGAGTTCTCAACCAGGTCTCTGCGCCAGCTTCACTTACGATCGTCGCTTCGGTTCTCTTCCTCGACCTCGTTATTTATCTCCAGCACGTGATGTTCCATGCGGTTCCGATGTTGTGGCGGCTGCATATGGTTCACCACGCCGATGTTGATTTCGATGTCACCACCGGTCTTCGTTTTCACCCCGTGGAGATCGTGCTCTCCATGCTGATCAAGCTTGGAGTTGTTCTGTTCCTGGGCCCGCCAGTCGTGGCGGTACTGATATTTGAAGTCCTGCTCAACGCCACCGCGATGTTCAACCACGGGAACGTTCGAATCGCGTTGTCGTTGGACCGCGTCTTGCGCTGTTTCGTCGTCACGCCGGACATGCATCGGGTGCACCACTCTGTCGTGCCGCAGGAGACCAACAGCAACTTCGGCTTCAACCTCCCGTGGTGGGACAGGTTGCTCGGCACTTACAGGGCCCAACCCGCAGCAGGGCAGGAGGCCATGACCATCGGGTTGGAGCAGTATCAGGAACAGCGCCGGCAGCCCCTGGCCTGGATGCTTGTCCTGCCCTTCGCCGGGCGGACAGGGAGGTACCCGGCGGACGGGGGAGGAAACGCGCCCTCCTGAGCAACAACGCAGGAAATGACAACGAGTGGCCGGCCCGTGATCGCTATCGCTATCGGAATCGCAATCGCTATCGATGCGCCCCGTGCCAATCCGGCCATTCGATAGCGATACCGATAGCGATACCGATAGCGAGTTGGCGGGTTTGCTCCTCCGCAGCCTGACAGTCCTACTTATGTCATTGGAAGCGAGCGGTTCGTTTCGGCGAACCCCAAACCCGAAACGGTACACTCTGGCCACCGATGGACCTCAGACGCTTCACCGGAGTGCGATTCATTAGCCGGGCGCCGACCCGGGGTGGGGGAGAGGTGGCGCTACGGGTGACGAGGATGGAGGCGTCCCACGTCTTGTGGTGGCACGCCCACGTTCAGCCGTTCATCGATGAGGATCCGAAGAGAGTCGACAACGACTGGAACTGGATGCTCTTTTTCCCCCTCACCCGGATCTTTGGAATCGTGACCGCTAGACGACCTGTTGGCTACACCGTCGGAATTGCCGCCCACGACACCGGCCACTTCATCCCGTGCGCGCTTGTTATGTTGCTGGGAAGGGACCGGGCGTTGGACAACCATGCCAAACGGAGCACCTTCACCTGGTATCTCACCACGGCCCCGGATGAGGCACTGCTCGATATCAAGGACTACCAGATGGACGAAGACCAGTTGCCCAAACGGCTTGGGACCATCGCCCTCGACGTGAGCGTGACGCATTCGCTCAACCACGTCGCGCGGGGGAGGATGAGCCTGCACTCGGACCCCAAGGGGGGAGAGTGGCTGCTGGGGTGGTATCAGAAACGCGGCATGGCGGTGCTGCCCGAGGATGAGAAACTGCCGATGGGTCCGCGTCGTCTGTTCAAGCCCAACGATGGGCACTACTGCTACTACACGGTTGCCGCCGCGGTGGCCGAGAGTCGCGCGCTGGACGAGTTGCGCTGAAGGGAGAGAAAATGCCCACACCGACCCACGCATTCGCCGAGGTGGCTGCCAGATACGGGGGCGTGGATGTCGGCGATATGGAGGCCGTCCAGCGTTGGTACGAGGACACGCTGTCGTCCCTCCCTCCGCAGAAAATCGAGGAGATTCTGGACGAACTGGTAGGTCGAGAAGGCCTCCAGCCACAGGGAGACGGCCCCAGGGTCTATCCGAAGGCTGCTCCGCTCCCCGCCCTCGACCGTGCCGTGCCGGTGCCGCTGCCCCTGCTCGCCGCCGGTTGGCGGGAGTTCCTCCGCCGGCTTCTCCATCGGCATTCCAGATGACTGACCGTTGAGGAATGCGGGTTCGTTCGGCTACAATTTTCCGCTGGAGATATGGTGAGGGTTGTTTCGAATCTCATGGCCGTGGTGCTGGTCAGCCTCCTGATGTGGACCACGGGAGCGTTTGCGGTCGAGCCGCAGCGGATCCTCAAACAGACGGTCAACCTGCGTCCGGAGGTCCTTGATCTCGCCCTCGAAGCGTACGAGCAGGCGGTGGCCGGCGGCCACGTGCGTCGTCACACCCTGACCATCATCGATTACGAGCTGCCGTCCTACCAACAGCGGCTGTGGGTGATTGATATGAGAATGGGCCGTGTCCTGTACCAGGAGTGGGTGGCGCACGGGATGGGCAAACCGCGCGGTTCGGGCGGCACCATGGAGGAGGCCCTGAGCTTCTCCAACCAAAAGGGAACTCTCAAGTCGAGTCTGGGTCTGTTTATTACCGCCGAGACCTACTCCGGAAAGCACGGGTACACGCTCAAGCTCGACGGTCTCGAAGAGGGTGTCAACGACAACGCTCGCGAGCGTCTCATCGTCCTCCACGGCGCCCCCTACGTGTCGGAGGGTCGGGCGGGCGATCATCTGATAGGCCGCAGCTGGGGCTGCCCGGCGGTTCGACCAGCGATCGCCAGGATCCTCATCGATGCTATCAAGGGGGGCTCGGTGCTGTGGATCTACTACCCCCACGAGGAGTGGCTGGAGGAGTCGGAGTTCCTCGACGACGAGTGAAGGAACCCAATACCGTTCAATGAACGCCGGCATGGGCGGGCGAGACGCCTGCCCCACAAGGGCTCCGGGATGTTTTGTGGGGCAGCCGTCCCGGCTGCCATCCGGAGGATTACGGA
>JAOZUP010000272.1 GCA_029938595.1 Thermoanaerobaculales bacterium
CGTTGGGTGCGGTGCATCGCCGGCTGCAGCCGGCAGCTGGTGAGATAAGCGGGCTAAGATGCCGCAATGGCAGATGATGTGGAATTGTCGTCGTCGGCGCGATGTTCAACAGGGTGTCTACACGACACCATATTGACCTCAATTGGAGATGAAAATGCGAAGAACAGCCTTGATCACAGCTCTCGTCCTCGTGCTCGGCTTCGGTGCGGCCGCGGCCCAGGACGTCTACACCATCGACCCTAACCACTCGAGCGTGGCATTCAAGATCCGTCACCTGGTCTCGAAGGTCGGAGGGGGGTTCACCGATTTCGGGGGAACTATCACCGCCGATTTCGGCAACCTCGATGTTTCCGGGGTGCAATTCTCGATCCGGACAGCCAGCATTGACACCAGGAACGAAGATCGCGACGGCCACCTCCGCTCATCGGATTTCTTCGATGTCGAGAAGTTCCCAGAGATTACCTTCACGAGCACCAAGATCACCAAGGTCGACAAGGACTCCTTCGCGGTCGCCGGAACCCTGACGATGCACGGGGTGAGCAAACCGACCACATTCACCGTCGATTATCTCGGTGAAATGAACGCGATGGGCGGCACCCGTGCCGGCTACGAGCTCTCCACCACCCTCGACCGCAAGGACTGGGACATTTCGTGGAACAAGGCGCTCGACAGCGGAGGGCTGATCCTCGGCGACGACGTCGAGATAAGTATCAACCTCGAGGTCATCAAGCAGAAGTAAGAATTAGGAATTAGGAATTAGGAATTTCGGACTTGTCACGGCGTAGCGCACTGCGCGAAGCCGGATTTCGAATTTCGGATTTTCGGAAGCGCCTCAGAAAACGGTCCGCATTCACCGGAGGTGCCACTTTTGACATTGTTTGCTCCCCGGTTCTCCGAGTCGGTAAGACCAATCGGGCAAACAATGTCAAGGGTGGCTCCTCTCGAGCAAGCGCGTTGTGGGACGGCCATCTTGAAGCTGGCGCCACCTCCCCCAGAACCGTACTAAGATACTCGCCATGACAACCTACGACTTTGACCTCTTCGTCATTGGTGCAGGTTCGGGTGGCGTTCGGGCGAGCCGGATGGCCGCCGGTTTCGGGGCCCGGGTTGCGGTTGCCGAGTCCTCGCGACTCGGGGGCACGTGCGTCAACCTCGGGTGCGTGCCCAAGAAGCTCATGGTCTACGCCTCGACATTCTCGGCGGTATCCGAAGATGCGCGAGGTTTCGGGTGGACCGTGCCGCAGCCAACCTTCGACTGGACGACCCTTATCGCCAATAAGGACCGGGAGATCGCCCGCCTCAACGGCATCTACCTCGAGCTGCTCGAGGGCGCGGGCGTTCGAGTCATGGAGGGCCACGCCCGTCTCGGCGACCGCCACACCGTCGAGGTGGACGGAACGGTTGTCACGGCTGACCGGATTCTCATCGCGACAGGAGGCCGCCCCTTCAAGTCGGAGATCCCAGGAAACGAGCTCAGCATCACGTCCGACGAGATATTTCATCTCGACCGCCAGCCAAAGCGCATAGTGATCGCCGGCGGCGGCTACATCGCGGTCGAGTTCGCGGGCATCCTGAATGGGATGGGATCCGAGGTCACCCTGGTCTACCGGGGCCCGTTATTCCTCCGCGGCTTCGACGACGACGTGCGCTCCACTCTGGCAGACGAGATGCGCAAGCGAGGCATCGATCTTCGCTTCGAGACCCTGATCGACCGCATCGAGCGCACCGAGAACGGGCTCGTCGCCACCACCAACCACGGCGATGTGATCGAGACCGACCAGATTCTGAGCGCCATGGGCCGCCTGCCGAACACCGCCGGTCTCGGGCTCGAGGAGATCGGCGTAGAGCTCAGCGACCGCGGCGCCGTCGTGGTCAATGAACAACTGGAATCCAGCGTGCCCGGCGTCTACGCTCTCGGCGATTGCATCGACCGCATCGCCCTCACCCCCGTCGCCCTGGCCGAAGGCAAGGCGCTGGCCGAGACCCTCTTCAACGACAATCCGACCGTGGTTGACTACACCGACGTCCCATCGGCGGTCTTCAGCCAACCCCCCATCAGCACCGTCGGTCTGACCGAGGCCCAGGCCCGCGAACAGGGGTTTGATGTCATCGTCTACCGATCAACCTTCAGACCCATGGTCCACACCCTCTCCGGCCGGGACGAGCGCACGATGATGAAGCTGGTGGTGGACAAACCATCGGATCGCGTGCTTGGCGTTCACATGGTCGGGGCCGACGCCGGCGAGATCATCCAGGGCATAGCCATCGCGCTCAAGGCCGGCGCCACCAAGGCCACCTTCGATTCAACGATCGGCATTCATCCGACGGCGGCCGAAGAGTTCGTTACGATGCGGACTCCGGTCGAATGAATTAGGAGTTAGGAATTAGGAATTAGGAATGCCGCTCACCCGCCCGCGGGAGATAGGTGGCGGCGGGAAGTCCTGATTCCTCATTTCCCACTCACTATTAGGGCCGCGGCGAGCGCGGCGGGGGTGTTGCAGTTCGCGATGACGCCTGGGTCGTCTACCGGAACGGAGAGGGCTTTGACCGCGTGCAGCACCTCCCGTAGGGTCGGCCCCGCAACATCGCCCCTCGCAACCGATTCGGCCACCGTCCGCGCCAGACATATCGGGTGGCCGTGCTTGCTGTTGAACGACGGGATCGCGGCGGGTCCAGCGACAACGGTCAGCTCTGTTATCGTCTCCGGCCGAACTAACGGGTGATCCACCGGAAGCACGGCAACGACTCGCCAGGAGGGGTTTTCTACGAGACGAGCGAGACCCATCCGCAGGGACCCGAACATGTCCATCCCCGGTTCCGGCAGGGCAATCACCTCGAGTCCGTCAATCCGAGGGTCCTCGGTCGCTGGTGGCAGAGTGGCCACAATAGGTGACGCCCCGGCCTCGCGAAGAACCATCTCGCATGCGTCGAGAAAGCTCCCCCCGTTGGGCAACAGCGCCCAAGCCTTCGGCCCTCCCCACCGCGAACCTTCTCCTCCAGCCAGAATCAACCCGGCAAGCACGATCCAGCCCCATTCAACAGGTGGCCCCGAAAGACAACGCAAAGGCGCAAAGACGCAAAGGCGCGAAGTAAATCACTCAACTTAGGCTTCTCCTTCTTCAAGACCATTGACGACTCGACGGACGCCTTGGCTGACTCGTCGTTTTCCAAAGTTGATGACCATAGCAAGTTTAAGATCCAGAAGACCCGGACCGCCCAATTCGCGATGCACCTCGATCGCCGCATCGATAATCACCCTGCTGATCTCGTTTTCGGTCATATCTTCGCCGTTTCTCAATGCAATATACCCTTTGCGCCTTTGCGCCTTTGCGTTAATTTCTCGTCTCCCTCCACAAACACACCCTCCGGACACCTTTTATCTGCCTCGTGACGGCGCCCTGCTCTACGGCTCGCAGCACACCTGCCGGGTCGTCGATCACCGTGCCGCAGAGCACGTCGAATCCGAAGGGGTGCAGTGCCGGCGTCAGCGGCGTGCTCGGACCGAGGAGCATGACAAAGGCGTCGTCGCGAACGCCGGCCAGGACGCCGGAGAGCGTCCGGTTGAGGAGGGTGGTGGCAGTCACCGCCACGACATCGGCGTTGGGAATGAGCTGGTCAATCGCCTCGTCGCCGAGGTCGCCGTCGCGACGCCCGAGCCCGCGCTCGAAGACCAACAACTCGCCGCAACTCTCGCGCAGCTCGTCCGCGAACGGAAAATGTCCGATCATCGCGACCCGTTTGCCGGCGCCGCGCGCGCGGAGGATGGAGACTGCCTTTTCCTCCGTGAGCTCTTTGACGGTCGAAACGAGCAAGGCGTTCGCCGCGGCCAAGCCAATGGAGGTCTCCGGCACCGACTCCGACCGCATCAGCGCTGCGAGCTCCAGCGGCGAGCGTTCGTGGAGCCTCCCGGCGTCGGCGATCGGCTGTGTGCCGTGGAGATGCGATTCGGATCGGAGATTCGAAGCCATACCCGCACCGATGCTGGTGCGGACCACGGTCCAGAAGGGCCCGATCCGAATATCGAGAAGATCAGCTCGCGGAGCCTCCGACGCCGCATCCAGGATCACATCGATGAACACGTCAGCAGATTCGGGTGGTTGCTTCATGCCCGTACTCTAGCCCGCTCTCCCAAGAAACTCCCGATTTTCTTTGTGATGAGTGTGGGTAGCCGCGAAGCGGCGGAATATTCGTAGCCTGGGGCGTGAGCCCCAGGAATCGGTGCAAGAAAGAACCAGTTAGCCGCGAAGCGGCGACAGACAATGGGAAGACTTGGCTATCAAGTGGCCCGGTCGCGACTTGTCGCGGATTGGTGTCCGGCCCAAACAAGGTCCCTCAAACTGCGTATAATCCATATGTGCATACTCTACAGCAATTTAGACTCAATCTGAATTAACTATGATCGACGGGTTAGGAGGGAACAATGCCCAGAAAAATAGATCCCAAAAAGGAACCGGACAAGGGCGTCACGAGGCGTGGTTTTCTCGGCTCGGTGGGTGCCGGTGCGGTAGCGGCCGCGACCGGTGTCGCCCACCGCGCCGAGGCGGTGCCTGAAATCACCGAACCCGACGAGATGGTGCAGGTGGCACTGAGGATCAACGGCCGGACCCACCGTTTATTGGTAGAGCCTCGCTGGACCCTTCTCTTCGTGCTTCGCGAGCGCCTCGCCCTTACCGGCACCAAGGTCGGATGTGAGCGCGGCGAGTGCGGGTCGTGCACGGTGCTGATCGACGGCCGGACCCGCTACGCCTGCATGACCCTCGCGGTGGAGGCCGAGGGGACCGAGATCACGACCGTGGAAGGCCTGCTCGACGGCGAGGAGCTGGGCGAGGTTCAGCAGGCATTCGTCATGGAGGACGCTTTCCAATGCGGTTACTGCACTTCGGGCCAAGTCGTGGCCGCTGAGGGCCTGCTCCGTGCCAACCCCTCCCCCACTCTCAACGACATCCGCCACGGCATGAGCGGCAATCTCTGCCGCTGCGCCGCCTACGTCCACATCTTCAAGGCGGTCGACCACGCCGCCGAGCTGAAAAAGGGAGGTCGGCAATGACTCCCGACAAGAAATACTGGGTTGAGGAGCCGGTCCCCGAAACCCCGGCACCGAGCGAGTACCCGGCGCCCTGGAAGAATACAGAGGTGGTCGGTACGCGGCTGCCGAGAATCGACGCCTACGAGCGGGTCAGCGGCACCGCCGTCTTCCCCTCCGACATCGTGCTCCCGAACATGCTCTACGGCGCGGTCCTGCGCTCACCGCACGCCCACGCTCAGATCAAGAAGATCGACGCCGCGGCCGCCGAAGCCATGTCCGGCGTCCAAGCCATACTCGTTCCCACCTCCCCCGAGGTGCGGGATGTACGGTGGCCGCTCTACCGCGGTGCGGACCCGGTGCCTCTGCTGTCCGAAACCTGTCGCTTCGAAGGGGAGCCGATCGCCGCGGTCGCCGCCGAGACCCCGCAGCAGGCCGCTGACGCGCTTCGCGCCATCGAGATCGAGTACTACGTGCTGCCGCCGGTTGCCGACGAGCGCGACGCGCTCGCGGACGGGGCGCCCGCGGTCCACGACGGCGGCAACCGCGCCGGCGATCCCGACCGCTACCAACGGGGCGACGTGGAGGCCGGTTTCGCCGCCGCCGAGGTCGTTCTCGAGCGCTCCTACCACATGGAGTATCAGATCCACGCGCCCATGGAGCTCCACGGCTGCGTCGCCCAGTGGGACGGCAACCGTCTCACGGTGTGGGAGTCGTTGCAGGGAGTGTTCTCGATCCAGGAGCAGTACGCCCGCATCCTCGGTCTGCCGCTCGCCAATGTGCGCGTAGTCAACACCTACATGGGCGGCGGGTTCGGCTCCAAGCTCCAGACCTCGAGGGCCTCCATTCTCGCGTGCCTGCTCGCCAAGAAGACCGCACGACCGGTCAAGCTCTTCGCCACCCGCGAGGAAGCGATGCTGGT
>JAOZUP010000273.1 GCA_029938595.1 Thermoanaerobaculales bacterium
CTCCAACGCTGCGCGCCTGCGGCGCGCCGGCGGGCGGCATTCCTAATTCCTAATTGACAGGTGCCAACACATCGTAGACCGTTTGTGTGCCAGTACCTCGTAGACTAATAGAGTTTCTGTATCAACGTGGAGCATTCTTTCTTAGGGGAAGAATGCATGCAAAGAGATAGAGAGTGGGATCGGCAGGTAGCGGTTCAGAGGTATCTGGCAGGAGAGAGCCCGGAGTCGATATGGAGATCACTGGGGTATTCGAAGCCCTGGTTTTATAAGTGGTTTCAGCGCTACATTGAGGGTTCGGAAGATTGGTGCCGGGACCGATCGTGTCGTCCCCAGAGTCAGCCGGCGAAGACGAGCAGCGATGTCGAAGCGATCGTGCTCGCTGTGCGTGAGCGGTTGCGGAAAGAGGGCATGTTCTTTGGGGCACAGGCGATCCTGTGGGAGCTGGAAGACCTCGAGATCAAAGAGCCCCCGTCAATGCGTACGATCGGCCGTATCCTGGCCCGAAATGATCAAGTGGTGCGCCGGCAGGGGCGATACCAGTCAAAAGGCAAGAAGTATCCGAGCCTTGTTCCTAGGCATGCAGGCGATGTTCATCAGAGCGACTTTGTTGGGCCATGTTATCTGAAGGGCCCGGTGCGTTTTTATAGCCTCCACAGCATTGATCTAGCGACTCGCCGATGTGCAGTGGAACCAATGGTAGAGCGAGGCGCTCAGGCCTCGGTGAATGGTTTCTGGTCGTCATGGATGCGGATGGGTCTTCCCAGACACCAACAGGTTGACAATGAAAGTGTTTTTGTGGGAAGCCGTCGGCATCCACGTGGTATGGGCGGCTTGATTCGGTTGTGTCTGTTGCTTGGGATCGAAGTGTGGTTCATTCCTCCTGCAGAGCCCTGGCGCAATGCCGTGGTCGAAAAATTCAATGACCACTGGCGCTACAAGTTTCTACGCCGAGTCGTTATGAATTCAGCCCCACAGCTCCGGGAAGAAAGCCTCAAATTTGAGGATCGGCACAATCGTACCTATCGCTATAGTGCGCTTGCTGGTAAGACACCATTATCTGCACTGGAGTGCTGCAGACAGCTTCGATTCCCTCCCCATGAAGAACCGCCCACCCACCCGCTACCGAAACCAGAAACGGGGCGATACCACTTCGTTCGTTTCATTCGCAGCGATGGGATTTTGGACATCCTCGGGGAAAAGTTCATCGTGCCGCCCGAGGCTGTCTACGAGTACCTCCGTGCAACCGTCGATGTCGGTCAACAGCGGCTGGGCCTTTTCCTCGACAACAAGCAGATCGACGAACACTCCTATCGCATACGATGACTCGCACACCACCGCCACACACCAGGTTGTGGAATCTGACGCGCCTGCGGAAAACGCTTCGCGTTTCCAGCAGTCACTTGGAAAACCCGCGGCGGGTTTCCCACAGTTACCACAGCCTCGACGACGACGGTCTACAATGTGTTGGCACTTAATCTGTCTACGAGGTCATGGCACTTGAGACCTAATTCCTAATTCCTAACTCCTAATTCGGCCTTTGCTACCCTTTCCATCATGACCGCTATTGAACCAGCCCACTGGCGCCTCATCATTGACGGTAACCTCCAGGGCGCCCGCAACATGGCGCGCGACGTGGCCTTTCTCGAGGCAGTCGCGGACGGCAAGGCGCATTCCACCGTTCGCCTGTACGGCTGGGACCCACCATGTCTGTCCATCGGACGTCACCAGGGCATCGAGGCGGCCGACCTCGAGTTCTGTCGCGCTGAGGGCATCGACGTGGTGCGGCGGCCGACCGGCGGGCGGGCGCTCCTCCACCATCTCGAGTTGACCTATGCGGTCATTGCACCCCTCAATGAGAGTCCGATGCCACGCGGACTGCAAGAGGCCTACCGGGTGATCTGCTCTGCACTGGTACGGGCCGTGCGGGCTCTCGGCGTCGATGCCGAACTCACCGGAGGCGAGGTCAACCTGCAGCTACCCAGCCCAAAGACCACCATTCCCTGCTTCGAGGCCCCGGCCGGCGGCGAGGTGGTGGTCAGGGGCCGCAAGCTCGTCGGCTCGGCCATGCGCGCGCACGCCGGCGCGATCCTCCAGCATGGCGCGATCCTCCTCGACTGGGACGGCCGTCTGCAGGCCGGAGCCATGGGTCTCGAGGACGACGCTTCCCTCCGTCCTCAGGTCACGACCCTTCGAGACGAGCTCGGCAGGGAGCTTCCGCGCGCAGTCCTCGAAGAGGCCCTGGTCGAGGCATTCGGGTCCCAGCTCGGGGTCGAATTCAAGACGGAGCAGCCGAGCGACGCCGAGCGTGCCCGAGAGCAGGAGCTTTTCGACTCATTCAAGCCCGCACTTCTCACCGGGTTTCGTGACGAGGACGGCGAAGGGTAGTCAGATGTTGGGTTTTTCGCGGATCGAGCGACGCAGGCGTAGTTACGCTACGTTGAGGAGCACGATTTGCGAAAAGCACGACAGATGGCTGCCAATCGCCGTCCGCAGTAGACACCTGGTGAGAAATGCGGGCTAATGGTCGACAGATGAACCTTCACTATCCTCTCGGATCCTCGGCTTGATCGCCGGCAGCAGCGCGAGACCGGGCAGGGCGAGGGCCGTCGTCAGCGCAAAGTAAACGGCGTATCCGAGCGCTTCGACACCTATGCCCGAAAATGCGCCGGCAACGTCTCGCGTCAGGGCGAACATCGCCGACAGGATGGCGTACTGGGTCGCCGCGTGCTCCTTGTCGCACAGATTCATCAGGAAGGACAGGAAAGCGGCGGTCCCCAACCCTTGGGTGAAGGACTCGATCATCGAGGCGGCGTAGATGCTCTCCCGAGGCAGGTCGATCGCCGCGACGGCGACGTAGCCGAGGTTCGAGACGAGCTGGGCGAGCCCGAGCCAGAGCAGGGATTGGAAGATTCCGTACCGGTTGACGAACCAACCCCCCGCGAGGGCGCCGACAATGGTCAGTCCGACACCCAGGGTTACCGAGATGGTCCCGATCTCGGTCAGCGAGTAGCCGCGATCAACCCAGAACGGCTTGACCATTCGACCGAGGGTCGAGTCACCCACCTTGAAAAGCAGCACGAAGGCCAACACGGGAACCATCTCCCAGCGAAAGAACCACCGCAGCACCGGCGCCAGGTTGTGTCGGCGCTCGGAGGCCTCCAACGGCACCCGCGGACTCATCCACGCCACTGCCGCGAGCGCGAAGAACATCACGGCAAGGGCGACCCACAGCAGACTCCAACCGACAAAATCCGCCAGAGTGATAAACCCGCCCCCACCGACCAGCATCGCGACCCGTGCGGCGGACACGCGCGTACCGTTGATGCTGCCGATCGTCTTCGGGGTCGAAACATCTACCGCGTACGCATCGATAGCGATGTCCTGGGTAGCCGACGCCGTCGTGAATAGGAGGAGCAGGGACCACAACAGGAACGACGGTTGGGATGCGTCCTGAGGGATGATCGCGATCGTCGTCGCACCGAGAAAGAAGAGACAGGCCGTGATCCAGTGCTGGCGGCTGCCGTAGCGATCGACCAGAGGCGCCCACAGGAGCTTCCAGGTCCAGGGCAGCGAGAGCAGGCTCATGAGCCCAATCTCACGCAGGGAGACGCCGTGCACCCGGAAGAAGACCGGCCATACGTCGTAGGCGATCCCGAAGGGAAGCCCCTCCGCAAAGTAGAGAACCGCGATCCAGAACAGAACCTTGCGCTTCGTCACCGCGCCATCTTACAGATGCCACGGTGACGAAGCGGAATTCCTAAATTTTGAATTCTCAATTTTGAATTACGCCCGCCTAGCCTGCATTTCTCACCAATTTTCATGGCGAGGGCGCTGAGGTGCCGACGCTGCGGCTTCACTCTGTTTTCCCTGGAACTTCCCTGGACAATCCCGAGGACTCTGGAAAATCCCGGCACTACATTGCTTCCATACGAAAAGGAGGCGAAAAATGGATGCGAAAACTCATGGTCGGTTCGTTGGAGCACTGGTGGTCTGCGGCCTGGTCGCTGCTGCCTGTGCAGGTCTGGCCGCAGCCGCGGACGGTGTCCTCGCCCAGGGCAACCTGCCCGGCACTTACGGGTTGCGCTTCGGCCCGGATGGAAACCTCTACGTGTGTGCCCTGGGGGCTGGGATTGCGGTCCTCGACATGACCCAGGGACAGATGGTGGATCTGATTGGATCAGAGCGCGGAGTCAACGGTCCAGAGGACGTAAACTTCGGTCCTGATGGGTCCATGTACTGGTCGCAGATGTTCACTGGCGAGATCGGACGCATGGCGCCGGACGGCACGGTGACCACCCAGATGATCGGCCCCGGCGTCAACTCGATCGTGTTTTCAAGTGATGGACGGATGTTCGTGACCGAACCCTGGTTCACCGACACCCTGTACGAGGTCGATCCGACATTGGTTGAACCGCCCGAGCTGCTCGCCCAGGGCATCGGCGGGCTCAAGAACCCGGAGTTCGGGCCGGATGGCCTGATGTATGGCGCCCTGATGAACCAGGGACGGGTGGTGAAGATCGACGTCGACACCGTGCCGCCGACCGTAGAGACGGTCGCAGACGGCATCCCGGGGCCGTTCAACGTCAAGTTCGGACCGGACGGGATGCTCTACGTGCTCGAGCGCACCGGTTTCACCGTGCAGCGCATGGATCCTGCCACGGGCAGCCATTCGACCTATGTGGAGCTTTCGTTCGGACCTGACAGCATCGCTTTCGCTCCCACCGGGGCCCTGTTCGTCACCAGCTACAGCGATGGCGTCGTGGCCGTGGTCATGCCCGACGGCAGTGTTCAGACGGTGGTACCGGGTGGCCTGACCATGCCCTCCGGGATTGCCGTCAAGCAACGGGTCGACGGGGAGTCGGTTTTCGTGGGCAATCTGTTCTCACTGCGCGAGTACGACGGCGCCACCGGTGCCACACTGAGCATCGAGCGGATGCACATGCCGCCGATCGGGTTCGGCGGCGCCCTGTCGGTCGCCAATGCCGGGGACAATCTCGTCCTGACGAACTTCTTTCCCACCGGACGGGTGCAGGTTTGGAATCCGGATACCGGCGAGGTGGTTACGGAAATCCTCGACTTTCCCGCGGTCATGAACGCCATCGCCTTTGGTGACGACCTCATCGTCGTCGATCTCGGGATGGGCGAGGGCCAGGCGCGGGTGGTACGTGTCGGGGATGGCGGCACGACGGTGCTCGCGGACATCACCGATCAGATCGTGCTCCCCCTCGGCCTGGTCGCCAGGGACGACGACCTGTGGGTGGGCGACTGGTACACCGGTATGGTGTGGCAGCTGATCGCCGACGGCCAGAAGCTGGCTGAACCGATCCCGGCGGCCACGGGACTGAGCGGTCCCGAGGGAATGGCCTTTGATCTCGACGGTTCGCTGCTCGTGGTCGAGGGCACGGCCGGTCGTGTGTCGCGTATCCGCCTCGAATCCGGCGCGGTCACCCCCGTGGTGAGCGGTCTCGAACTGTCGGGGATAGGAGCCGGAATTCTGCCTCCATTTAACACCTTCAACGGGATCGCGGTGGGAGGATCAGGAGCGCTCTACGTGACCGGCGACCTCGGTGTGAAGGTCTACCGGCTCATGCCTCGAACCCTGTACCTTCCGGGGGCCGCCAAAGTCGAAGGATCCAACAACAGCCGCTGGACCACTGATCTCCAGCTCATGAATCGCGGCTCCGAGTCGGCATCGTACACGGTGGAGCTACTGGTTCGCGGCCAGGCGAATCTCTCTCCGGAATCGGTGTCCTTCGAGCTGGCGCCGGGCCATGCCGTGAGATACACCAACGCGCTCGATAGTCTTTTCCACACCACGGGCGCCGCCACCCTGAGGATCACCTCGGTTCA
>JAOZUP010000274.1 GCA_029938595.1 Thermoanaerobaculales bacterium
AGCACCGGTTCGTCTCGACCAACCGCTGATGGAGGCGCGAGGTCACGCCATCGCTGAGGATCTGGGTCAGCACCGACAACGCGGGGAGGTCCGCGTGGAGGCCCTCGGGAATGTGCCACGTCAGGGCAAGTGCGCCGAGCTCGCCGGCGCGGTGTACCTCGAAGCGCCGCTCGCCCCGCTGCATGCCCTCGCGAATGGTCGGCGCAGGAAAGGGACCGGGCGCAGGTTGCAGGGCGCCGAAGCCGCGCTCCACCTCTTCGAGAGCCGTCTCCTCGTCGATGTCGCCAACCACAATCACGGTCGCGTTGTCGGGATGGTAATACGTGTCGTAGAAGCGGCGTAGAATTTCGCCGTCAATCCGCTCCACGTCACCGCGCCAGCCGATGGTCGGGTGGTGGTAGGGATGCTCGATGAAGGCGTGCGCGAAAGACGACTTCATCAGCAGATCGAAGGGGTCGTTCTCCCCCGAGTCGAGCTCGTTGAGAACCACCGTTCGCTCGCTGTCGAGATCGGAGTCGCGAACCAGCGCTCCGCGCATACGGTCGGACTCGATGTCGACCGCCAGCGCCAGGCGATCGACCGGCAAGATCTCGTAGTAGTTGGTGCGATCGAGCCACGTTGTCGCGTTGAAGGCGGCGCCAACCCGGTGGAGCTGGCGCGCGATCGCGGTCCCGCGCTCGCTGTTATACCTCTTGGTGCCCTTGAACATGAGGTGCTCGAGGATGTGGGTCGCACCGGTGTGGCCGGACACCTCGTGCCGGGAGCCGACCCGATACACGACGCCGAATCCAACCACCGGCGCCACCGGCGTCGGCGCTACCAGCACCAGCAGACCGTTGCCGCGGTGCTTCCACTCCGTCACGCCCTGTTCGCTCTCCACCTTCTCGAACTGATTCGCCAATTTTCCTCCTCAGACCGCAACGAGAAGGGTAAAGAGTCAGGAGTGAAGAGTAAAGGGCAAAGCGAGTGTTGAGTTTTGAGTTTTGAGTTCAGCCTCTTTCAAAATCCCCTTGGCTGTCATCCTGAGCTCACCTGGGCCCGTGCGGGCCCACAATGTAAGAAATGACAATGTGTGGCCGGCCCGCGATCGCTATCGCTATCGGAATCGCAATCGCTATCGATGCGCCCCGTGCCCATCCGGCCATTCGATAGCGATACCGATAGCGATACCGATAGCCAGCTGGCGGGATTGGTCCGCCCCCTCAGACTGACAGCCCTACCTATGTCATTGGAAGCGAGTGGAGGGCGCAGGCCGGAACGAGTCGAAGGATCTCCTCCGGATCGGCAAGGCATTCCCTTCCTAAGTGCCCCTCCGAACATCGGGAGATCCTTCGACTCGCTCGTCGAACTCGCTCGCTCAGGATGACAGGGAGAAAAGAGCCGCTCCGCTTAGGATCACAGCCATGGGGGTCTTGCAGGAGGTTCACGTGTTGACGATGTGTGCGTGGCCGAAAAATCCGAAATCCGAAATCCGAAATCCGAAATTCCGCGTGGGCTGGTGGGGTGGGTCCTACTTGATCTCGGTCGGTTCGGGGCCGCCCTCGCGATAGAACTTTCGAACCTCGACGGTGACCTTGTCGATGCCGTCGACCTCTACCGGCGGCCTCTGTACCCGCCCGATCCGCATGGTTTCGCCCATGTCGGCATCCACCCGCCCGTCGATCATCAACCGCTGGGCCTCGCCGCCCGACCGGTAATCAACAACCACCCGCAGGTCGGCACGGCAGCCCTCGGGCTCGAGGCACTCGAGGAGGCACACCCAGTCAGTGTAGCCGGGATGAACGGTGCCGCGCACCAGGGCCTCGCTGATCGCGAGATCCGGAGAGGTGGCGGTCACCTCTTCTTGGGCGAAGCTCGGAATCTCGGGCGGTACCCGTGCGGACTGAAACCCGCGCCACAGAAAGACGGCAGCCAAGATGGTGACGACGACGGCGGCAACGACCGCCATCCAGCGAGCGCGAGTCGGCATCAGCCCTACATCCTGGGAGTCGGCCGCAGGTCGGCGCCGCTGACGCCGCCGTACTGGACGGGCAGACTGCTGGGGTCGGGAACGCCACCGGTCCCTGTGTAGTTGGGCACCCGTCGCGTTTCCTCCTGCATCCAGATGACGCTCGCGCGCACGCTGGGCTGAACAACACCCTCGGGCGTCTCGGCCGCGAAGTCGTGGCTGAAGACGCCGCTCTCGTCCGGCCCGAGGTAGCTGGTGACGGACGTCTCGCCCCGCCACGGCTCCCCGCCGCCCGATGTGATGGTCTCGAGCTGCACGCGCACGTTCGTGACCGGGTTCGGGGTTCGGTTGATGACCTCACCCTCCACGTGCCACCGGCCCTCGTCGAGCGGAGTGACGCGGAGGCCGTTGAGCACTACCCCGCCGCCCTCCTGGAAGCCCTCCGGGGTCCCGCCGGGCGCCGCAGTCTGTTCCTCCCCTTCCTCATCACCGCCGCGCACGCCGCTGCCGCGCACGTGCCTGACGTCGCGGTCGGAGATGGTGGGGCCGGCCGTCCCGCCTTCCCCAACCGTCGCAACGTCCTTGAGCTGTCGACCGCTCGACAGGGTCGCGGCTGACTCTTCGGCCGCGGCATCGGCAGTCGTAGCCGCCGCCTCCGCCGCACGCAGCGCGTCGAGGTCCACGTCGGCAACGTCATAGGCCACCTGGCGGCCGTCGGCAAGCTCGAGCATCACATACGATCCGGTCAAACGGTAGCTCTCGGCCGCGATGACGGTGCCGTCCTTGAACTGCACATCCACCGCCACGGCCGTGCCCGCTATCAGAATCGCCACGGCGAGACTCCAGAGTGAGCGTCTCACGGGCTTATTCCTGTCGCCAGTTCGTGATCACGTGACCCGTGGCGTTGGGGAACTCCTCGGTCACGGGGGGACTGAAGTTACTACCGGTGAAGCTCACGTAGGTGGTTCCTCCGATCGTGTAGGTTTCACTCCCGGTAATAATATCATTCGTTTCGGTGTACTCGCCCAATCCGCACTCGAACCACAGGTCGTAGAAGCGGCCCATACCGGAGGCATGGCAGCTGATCTCTGCGCAGCCGGTGTCGGGATCCACCTCCATACCATCCGGGGTGCCCGGACATTGGTCGATGTCGTCGGAGACGCCATCATTGTCGTCATCACCGCCTCCAGCGCCTCCGCCACTGACACCGCACTGATCCGGGACGTTGTGGGCCGCGGCGGCGTCCGACGGGTCGAAGGTGGGGAAGAGGACGTGGCCGTTGACAACCGTGGCGTCAAACATGACCTTCTCGTTGGCGCGCAGGCTGACGTACCAGCCGAAGCTGCCATCGCCGGGGTTGAGGGTGGAGGGCTCGCAGACGCCCGCCTCGGGCTGGACGTTCTGCTCGTCGTAATTGATGGCCACCAGATCGGTTGCAGTTTTGAAGGTGCTCTGCCCGTCATCGAGGAGGAAGTAGAAGTGGTCGATCTCGCCATCCTCGCGGTTGAGGTTCGCGCGGTCGCCGGTGCCCATGGCGATGCCCCAGGTGTAGCTGGAGCCGGTGAAGAGGGCCGGCACCATCACCGGGCGGTAGTAGAACCGTTGCCGGTCGGGGAAGTCGAGACGGAAGTCGAAGATCCGGGTCAGCGTCCCCACATCGGCGCCGGTTTGGGCAGAGTCGTTGGGGGCCCCAAACTCGAGCCGCCAGACGCTGCCGTCCGAGTCGCCGAAGTAGATGCGGTCGTGGAAGCCGTCGATGTCGGAATCGAGAGCGGTCGGGCTGCCCGGCATCGAGGCAAAGATATTCTCCTTGTAGACCACGTTGCCGGTCTCGATATCGACGCCGTAGAAGAAGTTTCCGGTCTTGTCGGTTCCGGTTTGGTCCCAACCCCCTCCGAAGAAGGCGACGAACTGGCTGTCCGGCTCCGACGGGGTCGAGGAGTTGTAGACCGCAATGCGCGCGATGGCCGGTTTGGACCAGGTCCAGCCAAGATCGGGTTCGCCGTTGAGGTCGACGTCGGTCTCATCCCCGAACTCCCACATCAGCCGCGGGTACTCGCCGTTGCAGCCGGCGACGTCGATGCGGCAACCGGGGAAGTCCGACACTACCGGTTCATAGTCGGGCGAGCTGCCGGTCGGGTCGGGCTGGGTGATGTCAAGGCCCACCATGCCGCGGCCGCCGCGGCGCATGGTGGATATGGCGATGGTGCGCCACTCGGGGTCGTCGGTGCCGTCCGTTGGCGTGAGGTCGACGTAGACATCACCGGTGGCGGTCCATCCGTCGACCATGTACTGCTGCTCCGTGCCGTAGGTCATGCCCCACAGGTTACCCATCACCGCCTGCGGCACCCAGGCGAATAGCTCCGTGCCCGTGCCGAGATCGTGCTGCTCGTCGTAGGTCTCGCCGGAGCCCGCCCGGTCACGGTCCCAGAAACCGGCGTCGAAGGCGTGCAGCATGCCGTCGTTGGCGCCTACCAGAGCGATCCGGCGCCGCTTCGACTGCTCTGTCATGAAGGCCGGGTAGTCGTGGGCGCCAGGCACCGCCGGGTCGCCGAAACCGTAATCGAAGAAGTACATGGAGGTGTTGGGCGGGTTCACGATCACCGGCTGCGAGTGGTACATGTCGCCAAGGGCGGACCACGTCTCCACGCCACCAGATACATAGCCGGCCTGGTCGCGGTTCCAGGGGCGCGGGTCGGGGGTCGCACCGGCGTCGTTGTCCATCCAGATGTAGCGCACGAAGTTGACGACCTCCTGCGCCTCGACATCGGTCGGCACGATGACACGATCGAGCAGGCCCTTGAACTCGGTGCGCAGGGCGGGATCGGTGGGGATGGTGGCGAGATCGTGGCGGGCCCAGCTGCCGCTGGCGTCGGAGCCCATGTAGACGTAGCGATCGTTTGAGGCCGTATGGTCACCGAGCTGTGTTTCGAGCTCGGCGTTGGCGTCCCACAGGATCTGGGAGAAATCGATCTCGCAGTCGTCGGTCGCTGGCAGGCCCGGGCTGGCCGTGTTCAACCGGAAGGCAAAGAGGTTGCTGTCCCAGATCGTCTGGTCCTGCCGCGGCGAGAAGAAGGGCGCTACCGCCAGGAAGTCCTGGACCAGGGCCGGCCCGCCCTGCGAGGACGGAGGCGGCGACACCTTGAAGGGAATGAAGGAGCGCATATTGCCCACCAGCGAGTTGAAGATGTCGTACAAGGCGTCTTCCAGCTCCGACGCGTCGGTTGCCGGGATGAAATCGCCTTTCGTCTTGACGGCTATGCATTTGAGCGCCGGGGCCGCCGTCGCTACCGATTCGGAGAAGCCGATGGTGTAGACCTTCACCGGGTCGATCCCCTCGACACCGGGGGCGGCAAACTTCGAGGCCGACTCGCCGGGGTCGCAGGCATATGTCGGGTTGCCATCGGGACAGCTCTCATCCCCATCGGAGATCAGCACCACAAACCACTCTCGGCACCGGGCGTCATCGTCATTGAACCAATCGCCGCCATCGGTGCGCTGCGCGACCATCCAGTCGAAGGCGTCGAGGAGGGCGTTGTTGATCGGGGTCGTGCCGTCGGACGCCATGGGTACGGGGTTGTAGTCGGGGTTCGGGGTCACGCCGTCAGCCTCAAAGAAGTCGTTGTCGAAACTACTCTGCCAGCTGAAGTTGTCGGCGCCGTCGTTGACGAAATTGACCGCGGTCGAGGTGCGTTGGAGAAAGGAGTGCATGGAGTCGAGATCGGTGTTCGAGTCGGTATCCGGCAGATCCACGAGCAGGTTCCAGCCGTTGCAGTAATTGGTGTCCGTGGAATTGATGCCCGCCTTCGTCAGCGGCGCGATGGTGTTGACGTCGATCTTGAAATCTGCGCTCGGAGGGCCGGCCGAGAAGTCGAGGATCGCGGCATCATA
>JAOZUP010000020.1:0-3344 GCA_029938595.1 Thermoanaerobaculales bacterium
GAATGGCCGGATGGGCACGGGGCGCATCGATAGCGATTGCGATTCCGATAGCGATCACGGGCCGGCCACCTGCTGTCATCGTTCGTATTGTCGGCCTCCACGGGCCCTGGATTGGTAAGGATGACAGCCATGGGGTTTTGCAAGAGGCTTAACTCTCAATTCATTCGGTTACACTCCGATCGTGGTTGAATCTCGAGTGTCCCTGGCCCTGGGTGGCGGAGCCGCGAAAGGTCTCGCTCACGTCGGCGTTCTCCGAGGGCTCGAGGAGGATGGAATCGAGGTGGCGGCCGTCGCGGGTACGTCCATGGGTTCCATCGTCGGCGCCCTCTTATCGCGCGGCATGGCGGCGCGAGAGATGGAGGCGTTCTTCTCCGCCGTCGACTGGTCGCGCCTCGGGCGGATCATGGTGCGCTCTCCGGGCGGAGCCGCATTCTCCGACCTCCTCCGCGAGACCATCGGCGAGGTGTCCATCGAGGAGCTCGAGCTGCCCTTCGCCGCTGTGTGTTGCGACCTTGACGATGGAGAAGAAGTAGTCCTGGGAACGGGCGATCTCGCGGATGCTGTTCGTGCCTCATCTGCGATTCCGGGAATCCTGCCGCCCCTCGTCGTCGATGGCCGAACCCTCGTCGATGGGGCATTGGTGACACCGGTTCCCGTCGCGGCCGCCGAACGCCTCGCCGATGCTTCCGTGTTGGCAGTTAATGTACTGCGCCCGCCCAAACCCGGACAGCTGGGCAAACGGATGATGAACAGGCTGTTCGAGGGGTCGGCGCCGGCGCAGCTCCTCGAGGGGGTGGATACGATACTCAAGCGCCACCGGATCCGTCTGTGGCGTCGGAAAGCGAAATTTCCAGGCCGGTTCGAGGTCATGATGCAGTCGTTTCACATCATGCAGTACAACCTCTCAAAGCTGTGCGCGAGCGATCTCTACGCCGTGGAACCCGAGGTCGGCGAGGTTGGATGGTTCGACTTTCACCTTGCTCGGGAGATCATGGCGGAAGGATATCGCGCCTACCGGGAGTCGACGATCCACGAATGATTGAATTTCAGAGATTGTTGGCGACGAAATCCCAGTTCACCAGATCCCAGAAGTGCTCGAGGTACTTCGGACGAGCGTTGCGATAGTCGATGTAGTAGGCGTGCTCCCACACATCGCAGGTGAGGAGCGGTTTCTGGTCGTCGCGAAGAGGGTTACCGGCGTTGCTCGTGGTGGCGATCGACATCTGGCCGGAGGGCGCACTCACCAGCCAGGCCCAACCCGATCCGAACTGGCTTACGGCCGCTGCGGTGAAATTGGCGCGAAAATCCGCAATGCTGCCGAAGAATGAAATGATGCGGGTTGCCACTTCGCCAGTCGGCTCACCCCCTCCGGCAGGGCTCAGACATTTCCAGTAGAAGGAGTGGTTCCATACCTGGGCGCCGTTATTGAAAATAGCGCCATCGGCCTCACGGATGATGTCCTCGAGCGTTTTGTCCGCCCACTCGGTGCCCGCCGTCAGCTTGTTGAGGTTGTCGACATAGGCCCGGTGGTGTTTGCCGTAATGATACGCGAGCGTTTCGGCCGAGATATGCGGCTCGAGAGCGTCATCGGCGTACGGGAGAGGCGGCAGTTCAAAAGCCATGATCTATCCTCCTGATCTGGGGTGTTTCCGATTCTACACCGGAAAAGTCGTTTCAACGTAGGGAGTGAGGAGGTGAGGAGGTGAGGAGGTGAGGAGGTGAGGAAGTGAGGAAGTGAGGAAGTGAGGTCCGGCCTAACCCTCTAACCCTCTAACCCCCTAACCTCCTAACCCCTTCTCCCTGCGCATACCGAAGTCCTCCAGCGAACCTGTCGGGGACGTCCGCCGCCGGGCAGATTGCGTTGAAACCGCACCACGCGCAGAGGATGCCGGGGCGGGCGGGGAAATCGCCGGCGGCTTCGGTTTGGCTGACGAGCTCGAGGAACCGTTCGACAAGCCGCAGCGCCCGGGCCGTGTCCACCTGCTGCCAATGGGTCGTGCCGTGGCGCAGGTAGTGATATCCGGCGAGGGCCTGCTCTTCACCGTAGTGCTGGAGAACGCTGGCCGCGTAGAGCGGGGCCTGCAGGCCCTCCGAGAACTCCGAGCCGTTGCCCTCTGAACGGGAGGTTTTGTAGTCTATGACGAAGAGGCGGCCCCGCTCGGTCCGGCCGACGCGGTCCGCAAAACCCGTGAACACAACTTCGTCGGAGAGCCTTAGCGACAGCCGTTGTTCGAGCGACACGGTTTCCGAACGGTCGCGAGAGAAGGTGTCGCGGAGGAAGCGGGCGAGCATCTCGCGGCCGAGACGGAGGTAGGTCTCCGGGCTTTCCTCGACGCGGATGACGACGACCGTATCGTCGAGTCCCTGTTGCCAACGATCTGCAAATCGCTCGAGCGTTCGTTGCTCGTCGGGGCGGGAGTCGCGATCACGTTCACCGTACAGCCACTCGAGAACGTCGTGAACCGCGTTGCCGAGATAGGACTCGATGGATCTGAAACTCTCCTTGAGCCCCTCCAGGTAGCGGAACCTGTACTGCATCGGACACTGGTCGAAGGACTTCAGCCGGGAGAAGGAGTAGAGGTTCGAGGGAGTCGGTGCGCGCGGAGAGTCAGCCATCTTCGGGAGTGTAACCCAACGACAAATTAGGAATTAGGAATTAGGAATTTCCACCCAACGTCCCGAAGAACAAGGGTGGGTGGAGTGGAATTGAAAATTGAGAACTGAGAATTGAGAACTGAATACGAGGTGGATGAGCGGCATTCCTAATTCCTAATTCCTAACTCCTAATTCACTAGACCGGGTTTGGAATATCGATGAACTCCACCTCGAGACCGTGGTGGTCCGCGATCCAATGCCCGAGTGCGCGAATACCGAAGCGCTCGGTAGCATAGTGGCCCGCAGCGACGAAGTGAACCCGGTCCTCGGTCGCCTGGTGCATGACCCACTCCGAGGCTTCGCCAGTGACGAAGGCGTCGAGACCTGCGGCCACGGCCTGGTGGAACTCTTTTTGGGCGCCGCCGGTGACGATGCCGACCGAAGAAACAAGAGGCTCGCCTCCGGGGAATGCCTGCGGCTCGCGCTCACAAGCCTCGGCCACGGCGGCGATGAACTCCTCCACCTCCACCGGATCGGGAAACACCCCACAGACTCCGGCCGGGGCGCCGCAGTGGATGCCGAACGGCTCGAGCTCTTCGAGACCGATTCTCCGGGCGAGCAGGGCCGCGTTGCCGAGTTCCAGGTGTCGGTCCAGCGGCAGGTGGTAGGCGATGAGGGACATCCGGTTTTCGATGAGCAACCGCAGGCGGTCACGGAACGACCCCACGATTCGCGTCGACTCGGAACCG
>JAOZUP010000020.1:3354-19951 GCA_029938595.1 Thermoanaerobaculales bacterium
CCGGAACCGTTCCAGAGGATGCCGTGGTGGACAATCACCGCGTCGGCTCCTCGTTCGGCCGCGGCGTCGAACAGCTCGAGCGAAGCGGAGACAGCGGTCACGATCCTGCTTACATCGGGCGCTCCCTCGACCTGGAGACCGTTGGGGCAGTAGTCGGCGGTGCTGTCGGAATCGAGGAGCTCGTCGAGCTCGGCCACCAGTTGCAGGAGATCCATCGGCCAATGGTAGCAAACGCCGCAGAGTGCTGCAGATCACCGGTCACAGTGGCGAGGTGGTGAGAAGAGTGGGCAAGGGATGTAAGATGGTCGACGCGATGCGCAAATCCTGGTACGTCGTTGTTGCACTCTTCCTGCTGATGACGGTGCTCACGACAGCCTGCGGCCGGGAAGATCCAGAGCCGGCAAAGCCTTTCACCGTGCGCATGCTCTCGGCTCGGTCTCTCTCTGGTCGATGGGAGCGTGCTGCTGAACGTGGTCTCGGCCTGATTGCCGCCGAACTCGACGCTGACGTGGCGCGATTTCGTGTCGAAGATCAGGGTGATGCGCGGGCCAGGCTCGCCGAGCAGGGGCGTGCGGGGGTCGAGCTCGTGTTCTGTGTCGGCGCCGGTGTCGAAAAGATGCTGCACTCGGAAGCCGCCGCCTTCCCGGCCACAGCCTTTGTGCTTCTCCCCGGTCGGGATCACGGCCCCAACGTCGGCTCGATTCGATTCTTGCCCGAGGAGGCAGGGTATTTGGCAGGTGCGGTCGCGGGTGAGATTGTGCCGGATCGCAGGGTCGGGCTATTGCGCGGCGTGGGCGGGGCATGGCTCGAAGCCCTCGAGGACGGTTTTGTCGCCGGTTATCGTGCAAGGCAACGGAGCGGGAAGATCACGGTGGAGGCGGCGGAAGGTCCCGACGGAGTGTGGGAGCTGATGTCTGCGGGTATCGGTGTTGCTCTTTACGCCAGTGATCGTTCCGATCCCGCCGTGCTCTCCGCCGCTCACAATTCCGGCATCTTGCTGGTGACCACCGATCCCGATTTCATGCACGTCGAGCCGGAGGTCGTGATTGCGGCGATCGAGGTGGACGTTCCGGAGGCCATGTTGCGGGTGGCGCGCGAGGTTCGAGACGGGGCCTTCTCGGGCAGGGTGTTCTCCTTCGACCTCGGGTCCGGGGTCCTCGATGTCGTGCTCAATCCGGATCTCGGAGCAGATCGTTTGGCGGTTGCCGCCGATGCTCTGGAGGAGGCCCGATCGGAGGTCACAGCCGGGCTGGTTGAGTTTGACGGGCTCGGACTCTAAGGTTGAATTAGGAATTAGGAATTAGGAATTAGGAATTTCCACGCAACCCCCCTGTCCAATTGAAGTGCGTGGGTGGGTGTGCGGCATTCCTAATTCCTAATTCCTAACTCCTAATTCAAATTATCAGGTTGTTTGGATTCCGGCTAAACGCCTTTATCATCGCCGGTGAGGAGGAACCATCTCGATGGGAATTTCTGTCTGGTACAACCCTCGCTGAAGCAAGTCCAGGCAGGCGGTCAGCCTGCTGCGCGAACATGGTGTCGAGCCGGAGATCGTGGAGTATCTGAAGACGCCCCCGACCGTTGATGAACTCGACAATCTTCTTGGCATGCTCGGAATGGAGCCACGCGAGCTGATGCGGAAGAGGGAAGCGGAGTACAAGGAGCTCGGGCTGGACAACGAGTCCCTGACCCGCGATCAGCTGATCGCGGCGATGGTCGAGCATCCACGCCTCATCGAACGACCGGTCGCCATCTCCGGAAACCGTGCGGTTCTCGGACGTCCGACCGAGAGGGTGTTGGAGCTGGTTTAGCCTGAATATCTCACCGGGTTTCATAGCGAGGTCGTCGAGGCACCGACCCCCGGTGAAGTGGAGCCGCGCCAGGAAGCTGAGAGATATGCGGCCTAGCCCAGAGACCTCCAGATCACCTTTACCCGATTGAAGACTTGGGCCCATGTGAAGTGCGTGAGCGCCTCTGGCATGGAGTCCATTGGGTCGCCGAGCGCGGGTGCGTTGAGGGCCGATTCGAGGGTCTCTTCGAGCCGATCGACAAAGGCCGGCAGGTCATCGGGGCGGGGCCGGTCCACCGTCTCGAGGCGAGGGAGCTTGACCGTGGTGAGCCCATCGCCGAGCCGGGGAGCGAGCTCCTCCATGATCCCCGGGAGATCGGTCGCCACCAGTCGGCAGCCGCAGGCCAACGCCTCCACCAGTACCAGCGGCAGACCTTCGTAGAAAGACGGCAGGACGCACACGGTGCAATTCCGGGTTAGGTCGGCCAGCTCGGGTTGGGCGAGCTGACCGTGCTGCACCACCGCCGGCGCCATCCGGTCCATCCTGGAGCGCAGCGCATCTGCCTCCTCCCCGGCGCCGCCTCCGGCTACGTGGAGCCGGATGGCCGGGTTGCGGGTGAGGACTCTCTCGAAGGCGTCGAGCAGCCAGGGCACCCCTTTGGCGGCGCTGTACTTGCCGATGTAGAGCAGTGCCGGTTTCCTTCTGGGATGGGGGCTACGGCAGTGAAAGAGATCCTCTCGATATCCGGCGCCAACGACATGGATGCAAGCCGGGTCTATACCGAGGCCGACCCGAAGCTGCTCCGCATGACCGGCATGGAGGACGATGAAGGCGTCGTTGCGCGAGCAACCTCTTCGGACATCGCTGGCGAGGTGGGGGCAGAGCTCCATTTGCCGGAGACCGGTGGCGTGGCAGTGGGTGACAATCGGGATTTCAGGTGCGACGTCCTTGAGCAGGGCCGACATCAGCCACACGTGGTGGGAGTGGATGAGGTCGGGCTGGAAGTCGTCGAGAATCGGCCGTAGATGTTCGGTCCAGGCGCGGCGGTAGGCCGACACCTGTTCCTCGTCGAGATCGGAGAACCGGGTGCTCGGATAGGGCATGACGTCGCTCATGCCGGGAACCGGAAAGTCGAGTGGCAGCGAACCGAAGCGAAGGGGACGGACGTACTCAGACGTGAGCTCGCCGATGGGCGGTGTGGGATCATCGGCGGGCACGCCGACCACGACGCACTGTTTGACCCCGGCGACCCCGGCATGTCGGACAAGTGCGTCGAGGGTGATGCCGCTGCCGGTCAGCGAGGGTCGCTGTGAGAGGAGATGGAGGATGCGCATTGGAGGATTATGAATTAGGAATTAGGAATTAGGAATTAGGAATGCCACCCGTCCACTCGGATGCCAGATTCCAGATACCAGATACCGGATCCGCCCGCTCGCCCCTTGACAGAGCGTCTCGCAATTTTTCTCTTGTCGTATCCAGCATCCAGCTCATCTCCCGTAGAATGGAATCCTTAACTGATAATTGTCGTTGAAACAGTGGAGGCATTAGGTTGGAGCGACAGAAAGACGAGCTGTTGGCCTTCTGGTTTGGGGATGATCAGGACGACGCGGTGACAGCTGCGGCCAAGGCGGAGCTGTGGTGGGGTCACAGCCCCGCGACCGACGAGATGTTGCAGGAGCAATTCGGTGCGGCCGCTAGCGCGGCGGCGGCCGGTGTGCTCGATCATTGGACCGGGTCGCCGCGAGGACGACTCGCGTTGATCCTCCTGCTCGACCAGCTGCCACGTGCGATCCGCCGCGACACACCTGAAGCCTTCGCACAGGATGATGCGGCACGAAAAACGGCGGCTCAGGGCCTGGAATCCGGGGCCGACCGGCTCCTGCGTCCTATCGAACGGCTTTTTTTCTACCTACCCTTCGAACACTCCGAGGATCTCGAAGATCAGGACCGCAGCGTCGAGCTCTTTCGCGAGCTGGCTCTGTCGGCTCCCGAGGAACAACGCCCGACATTCGACGGTTTCGTCGACTACGCGAAAAGGCACCGCGAGGTCATTGCCCGCTTCGGGCGCTTCCCCCACCGCAACCGAATCCTGGGACGCGAGTCGACTGCTGAGGAGATTGCATTTCTCGAGGAACCCGGCTCGTCATTCTGAGACGTTTCCCAAGGCGCTTGCTGACGGCCTGCGGCCGTCGCGACGCACCGTCGCCAGCGCGTGGCTCATGGTCTCCTCCCTCGGATGAGGTGTGAGATCACTCCGCTGGCGCCGGCGGGTTCCCGGGAGGATGCTGTGTCCGTCGGTATCGCAATCGCTATCGGAATCGGTATCGAAACCTCAAATCGGCGACGTCAAGATCGATAGCGATAGCGATAGCGATCCCGATAGCGATAGAACCCTGCAACCTAAACCCCTGGGTAGGCGGTTCCGAAATCCGAAATCCGAAATCCGAAATCGCACTCGGGTTGGGTGTCCGCATTCCTAATTCCTAATTCCTCTCTATACTGTGCCGATGATGAAGACCCGCGAGACTGAAAAGACCTGCTCCCGGTGCGACGGCACGGGTTGGATCCTGGTTGAGGAGGACGGTGTCGAGCTGGTCAAGCGATGCGAGTGCGCCGAGGGCTCCCTTCGCGAGCGAAATCTCGAGCAAGCGGGGATTCCGACCCGATACCGCCACTGCACTCTCGATAGCTTCGAGATCTGGAATCCGGAGGACCCGACCTTGGCGAAGGCACAACGGTCGGTGCAGGAGTTCGTCGATCTCTATCCCAAATCTGAAAAGGGCCTGTTGTTGATGGGTCCGGTGGGCACCGGCAAGACCCATCTCGCGGTGGCCGCCCTGCAGCAGATCATGCGTGAAAAGGCGCCGGCGGTTCGAGGACGTTTCGCGGACTTCACGTCGCTGGTGCTGGAGATCCAAATGACTTTCAACGGCTCCGGCTCGAGCCAGGAGATACTGCGGCCGCTGGTCGAAACGGAGCTCCTTGTGCTCGACGAGCTCGGCGCCGGAAAACCGACGCCATGGGTTATGGATCTCCTCTACTACATGGTCAACACCCGCTACCTCGATGGGCGGGTCACTATCTTCACGACCAACTTTTCTGATTTCCCGAAGGCGTCGGGGGAAGAGTCGCTGGCCGATCGGGTGTCACACCGGATCCGTTCGCGACTTTTCGAGATGTGCCGCCGTCTGGAGCTGCGCGGAATCGACTACCGTGCGGAGCGCCTTGCCTCTCGTGAGTGGGGCCGGCAACGGTGAGAGGTCGGTCCGTCCTCCTCCTCCTGGGCTTGGCGGCGGGTTGCGCCAGCACACCCCCTGCGCCCGCGCCCGCGTCGCCGTCTGTGACTGCGCCGTCCGCGACCCCGGTCCGGATCGCGACACCACCGCCGGCTCCCCCAGTGCCCACGGCCGTGCCCACCGTTCCTCCGCCGGTTCCCATGCCCGCCCGCGACACCGACCCGCCGCTAGTGCGGGTGCTGCTCGAGCGATCGGCCTCGGCGGTGCGATTGCCGCAGCCGGGGCGCGCCTACTGGGTGCGCCACGACGGCACGGGCTCCTGGTTGTGGGGACCTCTCGAGATCGGGGTGGCGGCGGCCGGGACGAAGTATTGGCAGGCCGGGGCGTGGTCCGACACTACCAACGCCTCTGCGGCGGCGCGGAAGATCCGCCAGCGTTTCGGCACTGACGCGGATGTCCGCGAGGAGGTCATGGCGAACGGCCTCACAAGGGTGCGAGTCGGTTGGACGGCGAATGCACCGGATGATCCGGTGTCTGAGCTCGAAGCTCTCGGTTTTGCTGGCGCATTTTCGGCCCCTGCGGCCGGTGTTCTCCGCATCAATGGTGCTGACGGGGGACTGGTCACGAGCGCCGCCGAGATAGTGATCGAGCCGGCGGGTGATTGGCCCGTGGCTGTCGGCTGGCGGCGATACCGCGGCCGTCTGCTGGCTCGGGCGGTCGGTGGCGAAGCCCTGGTGATCAACGAGCTCAACATCGAGAGCTATCTCCAGGGCGTTGTGCCGGTGGAGATGGGCCCGTCCCAATTCCCCGAGCTGGACGCCCTCAAAGCCCAGGCGGTGGCTGCCCGCACCTATGCCGTGGCCCACCTCGGCGACCACGCGAGCGAAGGCTGGGACCTGTGCGACACACCCGCATGCCAGGTCTACTCCGGCGCCGGTGCCGAGCATAGGCTGTCGAATCGCGCCGTGGCGGAAACTGCCGGGCTGGTGGCCGTGTATGGGGGCAAGCCCATCGATGCCATGTACACATCGACCTGCGGCGGCCACACCGAAAACGCCTCCGAGCTGTTCTCGGGTAGAGGCCACCCGTACCTCGCAGGCGTCCCCTGCGCCTGGGACCGGCCGCTGTTGCTGACCGGCACCCTGGGCGATGGCGATTGGCTGGGTCAGACGGCGTTCTCGGCCGCCATCGCAGGTGAGGCTCTTGGTCTGGCCCCCGGTGCGGATCCAGTGGCGGTCCTCGCGCGGGTTGAGGTGGCGGGGGTTACGACCCAACGCCTGAAACCGGTCGATGCCGATAGTTTCGCGTACTCGCTGCTCGCCGCGGTTGGCATCGACCCACCGCCCGGGATCGCACCGACGGGGAGCGGCCTCGGACGCCTCCTCTTTCTGACCGACCTCTACAAGGCGCCGCTCGATCCGCCGACGGACGGCCTCGGGGGCGACTGGCCGGCGGCGGCCGCACTGGCTGCGCTCGAACTGCGCGGAGATGTGGTGCGCGATCGGGGCGAAGCGGTGCCGCGGATAGGGGCGGTTGGCATCTTCCCGCGTCGAGCCGAGCACGCCGAGGACCTGCCGTCGTCGCTTCCTTTGTGGGAGCGTTGGCGAGGCGGCTATCGCAGGATCGCGACCGCCGAGGTATTCCCGGGAACGACTCTCGAGAGAGTGCGCTCCGCCGACCGGGTGCTGGCGTTGGTGGTGGTGCGTTCCGGCGGCGATTCCGAGGCCGACCGGCGCTCAGCGTGGCGGGAATGGGCACGCGAGCGGTCGTGGTCGGAGCTCGAACGGATGCTCGGCGTACCGGATCTGGAGCACCTTCAAGTGACCGCCAGGTCGCCGTCCGGAAGGGTCGTCGGGTTGCTCGCGACGGGGCGTTCAGGCGTGCGGAAAGAATGGACTGGGTTCGACGTGCGGCGAGCCCTGGAGCTTCCCGAAACCCTGTTTAGCATGCACCTGCGAACCACCCCAGACGGTGAGCGGATCGTGCGATTTCTCGGCCGAGGATGGGGCCACGGCGTTGGTCTGTGCCAGAACGGAGCCTACGGCCTCGCACGCGCCGGGCAGGGCTTCGAGCAGATCCTCGGCCACTACTACACCGGAATTCAAATTGTGCGCTGGAGTGGTGCGACGGACGACGTAGAATCAACGGAGCGGTGATGACCCGGTCTTCTAACCGGGTGAAGGGGTAGGTCTGTGGAGTTCCAGCTGAATCAGGATCAGGAGGCGATCCGCGACATGGTTCGCGATTTCGCTCGCAACGAGATTGCACCGTACGCCCCGGCGTGGGACGAGGAACAGCACTTTCCGCGAGAGCTTTTCACCAAGCTCGGCGAGCTCGGGCTGCTCGGGGTTGTGATTCCGGAGGAGTACGGTGGCGCAGGTCTCGGTTACGTCGAGTACGCGGCCATCCTCGAGGAAATCGGCGCCGCTGACGGCGGCATCGGCCTTTCCGTGGCTGCGCACAACTCGCTGTGCACGAACCACCTGTATCTCTTCGGCTCGGAGGAGCTCAAGCGCGAGTTCCTGCCGAAGCTCGCAGCGGGCGAGTGGATCGGCGCCTGGGGTTTGACCGAACCGGAAGCTGGCTCCGACGCCGGCGGCACCCGAACCACCGCCGTGCGCGACGGCGATGAATGGGTGCTGAATGGGTCCAAAACATTCATCACTCATGCGACCGTGGGCGACGCGGTGTTGCTGGTGGCGCGAACCTCATCCGAGGGCAGCCACCACGGCATTTCGGCATTCTTTGTGCCGTTCGACCGTCCTGGCATCGTACCCGGAAAAAAGGAAAACAAGCTCGGGATGCGCGCCTCCGACACCTCGTCCTTGGTTCTCGAGGATTGCCGGATTCCCGCGGGCTATCTCCTCGGTGAGGAGGGCGATGGGTTCATCCAGGCCATGAAGGTCCTCGACGGCGGCCGCATCTCCATCGCCGCCCTTTCGGTGGGCATTGCCCGCGGCGCCCTGGATGCTTCCATCGCCTATGCTCAAACCCGCGAGCAGTTCGGCAAACCGATCGCATCCTTCCAGCTCATCCGGGCCAAGCTTGCCGACATGGCGATGAGTGTGGATGCGGCGCGGTTGCTCACCCAGCGGTCGGCCGCAATGAAGGACGGCGGCATGAAGACTACCCGCGAGTCAGCCATGGCCAAGGTCTACGCGTCGGAGGTGGCGGTAGCGGTTTCAGAGGAGGCGGTGCAGATCCACGGGGGATACGGTTACACCAAAGACTACCCGGTGGAGCGCGCCTGGCGGGACTCCAAGCTCTGTACCATCGGCGAGGGGACCTCCGAGATCCAACGGATGGTCATCGCCCGCGAGCTTCTCAAGGCCTACGAAGGCGCATGATGACCGACCCCACCGTTCTCGACCACATCGGCATCGCGGTCGAATCCATCGACGAACGGATCGGATTCTACAAAGCGTTGGGGTTGGAGGTGGAAGGGTACGATGAGGTGCCCGAACAGGGTGTGCGAATCGCATTTCTCCCGGTTGGAGACTGCCGGCTCGAGCTGCTCGAGCCCACCGACCCCAACACCCCGATCGCACGGCATCTCGAGCGGCGGGGCCCGGGGCTCCACCACGTCTGCCTGCGGGTCCCCGACATCAGGGCCGCCATGGCGCGGCTCGCCGATCAGGGGCACACGCTGCTCTCGGAGGAACCGCAGATCGGGGCCCACGGTTGCCTGGTGTGCTTCGTCCATCCGAAGTCGACCGGCGGCGTCCTGCTGGAGCTATCGCAGGCGGCGGGGGAGGCTGAGCTCTGATGACGGACGTAGCTGGAAGCTGGTGAGAAATGCAGGCTAGCATCGGAAAGGGATCATTGGTCATCGTCTACTGCGGTAACCCACGGGAAAAGATGTGGGGTGCCGTGGAGCGCCTGGACGGTGTTGGTCTGGTTCTCAGGGGGTTGGACCTCGAATCGGTTGAGGACTGGATTCGCCAGGAGAGAGCCGGCAGCGAGAAGCTCATCGGCCCCACTACTTTCTTCGTGCCCATGCACCGGGTGCTGAGAATCGACCTCGACGAGGGCGGACCGGCGGTGGAGAGCTACAGCGACCGTTTCACCGCAGCCTGTGGACGGGACGCGCTCGATGCGCTGCTCGAGACCTCTGGCCGCAACGCGTGACCGTCCGCTCGGTGATGCTCGTGTTGATCTGCCTGGTGGCGGGCGAGGCAGCCGCTCAGTACCAGGGACGGGTCAGCGTCAACGCGGTGGTGGTCCCGGTGACCGTACGCAACAACGCGGGACGGACCGTAACCGGGGTGGCGCGCGGCCGTTTCCATCTCCGGGTGGACGGCTTCGATGTGCCGATTCGCGATCTCGACCTCGAGAGTGATTTGCCCATCAGCCTCGGTTTCATCCTCGACACTTCGGGTTCGATGATGGGTCGAAAGATGAGCGGCAGCCAACAGCTCATCACGGCGTTTCTACTCCACCGGCGGCAGGACGATCAGCTCGCCCTGTGGACCTTCGGCGACGACCGTGTTCTCGAGCGCTTTCCGTTCGGCATGGGTTGGTACCTGTTGCCGCGAGTCTTGGAAACCCTCAAACCATGGAGCACCACAGCCCTGTATGACGTGGTGCTTCGGATCCCCGAAATGCTCGAAAAAGCTCAACACCACCGGCGCGCGGCGATATTGTTGACCGACGGCGTCGACAACGCGTCCGAAATCACGGCGAACGAGGTGACCGAGGTGGCGCAACGCCTGGACACCCCGGTATACGTGCTCGGGGTCGAACCGCCGACGGCGGCGGAAGGTGCCGACGGACCCTCCTACGAGGAGGTTCTGACCGTCATCGCCGATGCCTCGGGCGGTCACTACCGGCGTATTCCGCAGGCGGAGCAGATGCCGCGGGTCGTTGACGACATGCTCCACGAGCTGTCTTCACGCTACATCCTCACATTCACCACCTCCGGCGTCGGACAACGAAAGTGGCGGTCGATCGAGGTCACCGTCGATGGTTACACCGCCGTCACGCGTTCCGGGTACGTTGGTACCCTGCCCTGACCCGGCCACCCAGATACCAGATATCAGATACCAGATTCCAGATACCAGATCGACCCACTTACCCCTTGACATTGAAATGGGGAGATTTACGGTTTAGTCGCATCCGGCATCCGGTGCCCTCCCTTGACATGCTGAGACGCCGTCTGCATAGTTGGCGGCACCCTGAATGAGAGAAACGAGGAGGTTTCCCATGAGTTCTTTCGTGCGAGTCGCTCTGTTCCTGTGTGTGCTGGCGTTGGTCGCACCGTTCTCCCCGGCCGCGGACCTGGCGCCTGACACTGACGGCCCGTGGATCAATGTCGACGTCATCGACTTGGCCGACTATGGAGATGCCACCTACCTCGAGTATTTGGGTATGGGTTATGTGGCGATGCTCGACGCCCTCAAATCCGAGGGGTTGATCCTGGATTACGGCGTGATGATGAAAACCACGGGCAACACCAGCGACGGTGATGTGGTGGTCTGGTGGTCGGTGAACAGCTTGGCTGATTACGAAAAGGCGGGCGAGCGCATGGGTGAGCTGGCGTCGGAGATTCACACGGGCGCGGAGTGGCAAGAGATCTGGTCGAAGCTCCAGGAAGTGCGGACCGTGAAGAGCTCGAACCTCTACCGTGCAGTGCTCTGGAACAAGATCGAGGAGTAGCCCTTCCCTCGACGTGCTTCCCGAGAGGAGCCACCCTTGACATTGTTTGCCCACGACATCCTTCCGATATGAAGGATCGGAGTTCAAACAATGTCAAAAGTGGCACCTCCGCCGCACGCGGGCCGTTTCCCGAGACGCTTCCGGAAATCCGAAATCCGAAACTCTCACGGGGTGCGCGGCATTCCTAATTCCTAATTCCTAATTCCTAACTCAGCGTCAGCTGTTGTGCCTCATACAGCTGCCTGTAGAGTCCGTCGAGTTTGAGGAGTTGGCCGTGGTTCCCTCGCTCGACTACGCGTCCGCGGTCCAGGACCAGGATCTGGTCCATCGCCTCCATGGCGACGAGGCGGTGGGTGATGAGGATGGTCGTACGGCCTTCCATCAACTGGCGTAGCGTCCGCATCAGGCGCGTCTCGGTGACCGGGTCGAGGCCGGTGGTGGGTTCGTCGAGGACCAGGAGCGCCGGATCTCTGAGGAGGACCCTTGCGATCGCGAGCCGTTGCCGCTGACCGCCCGAAAGCTCGAGCCCCCGCTCGCCGATCCAGGTGTCCCAGCCCTCGGGCAATGCGTGAATCGTACTGAGCAGTTCGGCACGTCCGGCGGCTTCCTCCAGTGCAGCGGCGTCGGCCGCGGGGGAAGCGAGCAGGAGGTTGTCGCGCACCGTGCCGGTGAAGAGGTCGATGTGCTGGGAGAGCACGCCGACGATCCGGCGGAGATCGTCGAGGCGGTAGTCGGATAGGGGACGGTCCGCGAGGAGGATTTCGCCGGCCGTGGGATCCCAGAAGCGCAGCAGCAGATGGGCCAGGGTCGACTTGCCGGCCCCGGAAGGGCCGACGATCGCGAGCCGGCAACCGGCGGGCAGCTCGAGTTCGAGCCCGGCGAGGGCGGGCTCCTCCGATCCTGGATAGGTGAACTCGAGTCCGCGGACTTTGACTGCCGGTGGGGAGATATCTCCCGAAACCGTGGCCGGCCGTGCCGGATCTTCGACCGCGGGACGGGCGTCGAGGATGGCGAAGACTCTCCGCCCCGCTGCGAGCTGCTCCGAGAGGTGCCGGGCGGCGGCCGGCAGCGGCTGCACCGCCTCGAAGGCGGCCATCGCCACCAGGCAGAGGACGGCCAGCCCGACACCGTCGAAAAACCCTGCCCGGACCATCGGAATCGCAATCACGAGCACGATCCACACCGAGGCGTGGGTCGCAAAGGTCATGGCGGCTGTGCCGAGAGCTTCGACCCGCGAGGCCCGTTCGCGATCTCGGACAAGCCGTAACGACAGCTCTTCGACGCGGTGTCGTTGCGAGGCCCCCTGCCCGCAGGCCAGGAGGTCGGCCATGCCCTGGATGCCGTCCACGATCGTCGCGGCGAGGTCGGCGCGGGTCCTGGTGAGACGATTGCCGATGCGTGTGCCGAGCACGTGGATTCCGGCGGGAATGCCGATGCCGGCAACTGTGAAAAGACACAGGAAAACGACTGCCAGAGACAGATGGAAGGCGCCGATGAAGAAGCCGGTCCCCGCCCCAACCGCCACTGCCACAAGCGGTGGCGCCAGGACACGGATGTAGAGTTCCTGGAGCGACTCGACATCGGCCACTGCCCGAGTCAGCAGATCGGCGCTTCGCATGGAGAGGGTGCGCGCCGGCGCCAGCGGCTCCAGAGCCTCGTAGAACCAGACCCGGAGCCGTCCGAGGAGGTGCAGGGTGAGTCGGTGCGAGGCGAGACGCTCGAGATAGCGGAAAATGCCGCGACCGATGCCGAAGAAACGCACGCCGACGATCGCGACCTGGAGCTCGGCAATCGACGGTTGCAGGGCAGCGGCAGCGATGAGGAACGCTGCGGTGCCCATCAGCCCGATGCCGCAGGCGACGGTGGCGACCCCGAGGGCGGTCGCCGCCGCCACCTGACCGGCGAAGGGTCGGACCAGTCGGAGGAGTCGCAGCAGCTCTCTCACGCGCCCCCTCCGTAAGAGTGGACCAACCGGCGGTAGAGCTCGCAGCGCTCGAGGAGTTCGTCATGCGGGCCCACATCGACCACCCGGCCGCTGTCGAGAACCACCACCCGGTCGGCGGCCATGACGGTCGGGGTGCGGTGGGCGATGATGAGCGCCGAGCGGCCAGTCAGGAGGTCCTCCAGCGCCACGTCGAGCTCGGCCTGTAGGCGCGGGTCGAGATCGGCAGTCGGCTCGTCGAGGATCAGCAGCGGCGCGTCGGCAAGAAAGGCGCGGGCGAGCGCGATGCGCCGCGCCTGCCCTCCACTCAACAAGGCGCCGCGCTCACCTACTGACGTGTCATAGCCCGCGGACAGCTCGGCGATGAAATCCTCGGCCAGGGCGTGACGGGCGGCGGCGGCGACCTCCTTCTCGTCAGATTCCGGCCGGCCGAGACGAATATTGGCCGCGACGGTATCGGCAAAGAGGTGGGGGTTTTGGGGGACCCACGCGATGGCGCGCCGCCAGTCGTCGGGATCGATGGCCTTCGCGGGCACGTCGTCGGCCATCAGACGACCGCTGTCGGGTTCGACGAAGCGCAGCACGATCCGTGCGAGAGTGCTCTTTCCGGCGCCTGAAGGCCCGACGATCGCTATCTTCTCTCCGGGCTCGATCAAAAGGTTCACCGAGGTCAGGGCGGGTCGTGCGGCGGAACCGCGCCCACTCTCGCCCGGGTAGGCGTACGAAACCTCCTCGAGCTCGAGGGAGGGTGTTGGGGGCATCGGTATCGCGATGGCGGGCCGTGCGGGAGCCGGCGCCTCGAGCAGGGTGAAAAGCCTCTGAGCCGCTGTGGTCCCGGCGAGCCCGGCGTGGAAATCGGCGCCCAACCGGCGCAGGGGGAGGTAGAACTCGGGCGCCAGGAGGAGAACAAAGAACGCCTGCTCGAAATCGAGCCGTCCGTGGAGCAGGCGGAGGGCAATTTCGACCGCAACCACCGCTACGCTGAGAGTGGCCACGAGCTCGAGCACCAGAGCTGACAGAAAGGCGATCCGGAGAACGTCCATCGACGCGAACCGGAAGGTCTCGCTTGCGCGTCTGATGGCAGCGACCTGAGCTCTCGATCGGCCAAGAACCTTGAGCGTAGTGAGCCCCTGGATGGTGTCGAGGAAGGAGGCGCTGAGGCGGCTCATAGCCAGCCACTGCCGGCGCGAACGGACATCCGCGAGTCGTCCGATAAGGACCATGAAGATCGGGATGAGGGGAGCGGTCAGCAGCAGGACGACGCCCGAAAGGAGATCTCGAGTGAGAACGACCACCGCCACCGTGAGGGGAATCAACGCCGCCAGGGCGAGCTGCGGAAGATAACGCGCAATGTAGGCGTCGAGGGCCTCGATGCCCTCGGTGAGGGTGGTCACGAGCTCGCCGGTGCGCTCGCGGCCGGCCGCAAGTGGGCCCCGTTCAAGGAGGCGGGCGAAGACCTTGTCACGGAGATCATGCTTGACACCGGCTGCAGCGTGCACCGCCGCCGCGTCAGCGGCCCAGGAGAGCAGAGCCCGAAATGCGATGGTTCCGAGGAGGAGCATCAGGGGGGTGGCTACCTGCGTGCGAGTCGCGCCGCCGAGGAAAACCCTGGCGATCACGTGCGCCAGCAGCCACGCCTGGGCGACGACGGCGATGCCGCCGAGGGCGCCGAAACCAACGGCCGCGAAGAGAGACACTCTGCGGGTGTGGACGAGAGCGAGAAGACGCCGGTCAAGCTGCATCGCTACTCAGGATACGACGAATGAATTCGGAATTCGGAATTAGGAATTAGGAATGTCGCCCACACCCCTCCCGTGTGGCCGTCTTCGCGTTCAGGGCGGGTGGGACCGCGTGCGGCGGAGGTGCCATTCTTGATATTGTTTGAGCCCCCCCTTCCTTCGAGTCGGTAGAGTGTTTCGGGCAAACAATGTCAAGGGTGGCTCCTCTCGGGAAGCGCGTGCGGAAACGGGAAAAATCCGGGGAGGTTTGCCTCCCCGGTTTGGTTGCGCGTTCCACGTCCGTTAGTATTCCAAATGCGACTCCGGGGTGATGCGCTGTCTGAAGATCCAGTAGGACCACGACTGGTAGACCAGCACCACCGGCACCAGGAGGCCGGCGACGATGCTCATCACCTTGAGGGTGTAGGGGCTCGACGACGCGTTGTAGATAGTGAGGCTCCACGCCGGGTCGAGGCTGGAAACCATGACCCGGGGGAAGAGCGCGATGAAGATGGTGATGGTTGAAAACACGACCGAGACCGCGACGAGGATGAAGCTCCAACCGTCGCGCCGGTTGGAGATGGTCCAGCGGGTGGCGAGGAGAGCGATCACGGCGACCGTCGGGACGACGCCGGGGTTGAGGCCGAGTCGTTGCTGGACGTCGGTCATGAAGTAGGTTCCAAACGCGAAGAGCACGAGGAACAACGCGGCGGGGTACCAGAGCATGCGGGCTGCATCGCGGGCGCGCTCCTCCATCCCCCCCCCAAGCTTGAGGGTCAGAAAGTTGGCTCCGTGCAGGGTGAAGATGGTGAGTGAGGCGAGACCGGCGATCAGCGCATAGGGGTTGAGGAGGGTGAAGAAACCGCCGACGTAGTTCATGTCGGCGTCGATCGGCACGCCGCGGACCAGGTTGGCCATCGCCACGCCCCACAGCAGAGCAGGAATCGCACTGCCGAAGAAGATGCACATGTCCCACAGCTGCCGCCACCGGGGGTCATCCATCTTCGAGCGGAACTCGAAGGACATCGCACGGACGATCAGTGCGAGCAGCATCAACACCAGCGCGATGTAAAAACCTGAAAACATGGTTGCATACCAGTGAGGGAAGGCCGCAAACATTGCCCCGCCGGCGGTGAGCATCCAGACTTCGTTGCCGTCCCACACCGGACCGATGCTGTTGATGATCATGCGCCGCTCGGTGTCGTTCTTGCCCAAAAACGGCAAGAGGATGCCAACCCCGTAGTCAAAGCCTTCGAGGAAGAAGAAACCGACGAAGAGCACGCCGATAATGACGAACCAGAGAGTGTTGAGATCCATGATGTACTCCCTATCCTTACCGTGCCCCGGCGGGCGCGAGATCGGCGTCGATCGTTTCGGGGACTCCAGCCTCCGCGTACTTTCGCAGAAGCACAACATCTGCAATCATCAACAGAGCGTAAAGCAGGGTGTAGGCGATCAGCGAAAAGAGCACCATGCCGGCACTGACGGTCGGAGAAACCGCATTGGCGGTCTTCTGCAGGCCGAAGACAATCCACGGTTGACGCGCGACCTCGGTGAAGATCCAGCCGGTGGAGTTGGCAATGAAGGGCAGGGCGATGGCCCACAGCATGAGCTTGAGATAGACCGGCGACTCGGCGACTCGGCCCCTGGATGCCTTCCACAGCCCGTACAGCGCCAAGGCCAGCATCACGAAGCCGGCGCCGACCATGATGCGGAAGGTCCAGTACGAGATCGCCACCGGCGGCACATAGTCGCCGGGCCCGTAGCGCTCGACGTACTCGTCCTGGAGGTTGTTGATGCCTTTCACCTCTCCTGAGAACGAGTTGTGGGCCATAAAGCTGAGCAGCCCCGGTACGCGGATGGCGAAAACATCGCGCCGCTCGGTCTCGTCGCCGATAGTGAACAGCGACATCGCGGCCGGGTCCTCGGTCTGCCACAGGGCTTCGGCCGCCGCCATCTTCATTGGCTGGATCCTCGTCATGTACTGGGCCTGGCTGTGGCCGACCAGGATCACCAGTACCGTACCGATGGTTCCATAGAGGATGGACATCCGGAATGAGCGCCGGAAGACCTCGAGGTTCTCCGATTTGCGCAGCAGGTGGAAGGCGGAGATGCCGGCGACGAAGAAGCCGGCGGTCGCCACCGCCGAGGTGAAGACGTGCGGCCACTGCACCCACACGTGGCCGTTGCCGAGGAGGGCAAAGAAGTCGTTCATCTCGGCGCGGCCGTTGCGCAGGACGTAGCCCACAGGCTGCT
>JAOZUP010000275.1 GCA_029938595.1 Thermoanaerobaculales bacterium
TCGTGCCGTCCGTATCGAGCTGCATGCCATCAGTGCGTTCAGCCTTGAGCTTGGCGAGCAGCTTGACCTCCTTCTTGCGCGGCTCGTAGACCCACAGGTCGTATCCCTTCTCGAAGGCTGCCAGATAGAGGATCTTCTCGCCGTCGGGGGTAATCTGCGCATCGTCCATGTCGGCCGAGTGCTGGGTCAGGCGGATGGTCCGGTCTTTCAGACCGTCGAGTTGGATGTCCACCGGGTCGGGCAGCTTGATCTCGTCGTCCTTCTTCTCGTCATCGTCCTTGGCGCCCTTCTTCTTCTCGTCGTCCTTGCTGTTCGAGTCCTCGTCTTTTTTCTCCTTTTCTTTGAGCTGCTCGAATTCCGCCTCCGTGAGGCGAAAACGGTCCCAGGCGTCGCGGGTCAGGAAGGCGGCGTAGACATCGTAGTGAGACGGCCAACCCGACTGGTTGCGCTCGCCGTGACGGTCTGTGAACCAAAACACCGCCTCACCCTTCATCGCCCAGCGTGGCAACACGTCCTCGTAACCGCTGTTTGTCAGATTGACCAGCTCGCCGTCACCCGACGACGGCACCAGACCGACCTCGGACGACCAGCGCGTGGGACTCAGGAACTCGACCAGGAACCACTTGCCGTCGGGCGACCACTCGTACCACTGGTCGCCATCTATGTACGAATAGTTCGCGTCGGCTGGCACGATCGTCCGACTCGCACCCGAGGCGAGGTTGAGCACCTTCAAGGTGACTCGATCCTCGAGGTAGGCCACCTCCTTGCCGTCGGGCGAGAAGGCGGGCTGGAAGGTTTCGGCCTCGGTCACCAGTACCGTCTTTTCGGAAAAGGCCGTGGCGTTGAAAAAGCTCGGCTCCTCGTCGTCCGTCAGGTCCGTGCGATAGAGATTCCAACTCCCCCCGCGTTCCGATGCATAGAGCAGGCTGCGGCCGTCGGGGCTGAAGGTCACAGAGCGTTCCTGCTCGGGGGTGTTCGTGATCCGCTTGGTGTCGGCATGACTGCTCGAGGTCACAAAAATCTCGCCGCGGGCGACGAAGACGATCTCTTTGCCGTCTGGGGACACATCGAAATCAGTGATCTCGCCCGCCACGTCGATGTACTCCACCTCGTTGTGACGGCTGCCCGTCGCGACCCCGACTTCGAGCTTGTGGCCAGCCGCAGAGCCGGCGGGCTGCACATAGATCTCGCCGTCCCAGGTGTAGCAAAGATCGCCACGGCGCGAAATGCTCAGGAACCGCACCGGGTGGGTGTCAAAGTTGGTGATCTGGACCGGTGCCGCCCCGGCGATGAGCGCGAGCTGCCAGACATTGAAGGTGCCGTCACGCTCGGAGAGATAGAACAGTGCGTCCTCGCCGGGCGCCCACACCGGCTGCCGGTCGTCGGCGCCGAAGGCGGTGAGCTTCGTGTGCTGTCCGGTCTCGAGGTCATAGATCCAGACATCGCGGGCGAAGGACGAGTCGTCATGCTTGCGCCACTCGTTTTCGAGGCCCTTGCGATCGGAGTAGGCGATCCGCTCGCCGGCCGAGTCGTAGACCGCGTGGATCGCGGGGGTGCTGAGAACCTGCTCCGGCATACCACCGGCCAGGACAACCTTGTAGAGCTCGGGTTGTGAGCCGCGTCTCGGGTAACCGACCATGTCCTCCGCGTCGAGCCGCCCCGAGGTGAAGAGCACTGCGTGGCCGTCGGGTGTGAAACTGGTCGGGTAGTCGCTCGCCGAGTGGAAGGTGAGTCGGGTGGCCGCGCCGCCCGAAGCCTCCATCACGAAGAGGTCGAAATTGCCGTAACGATCCGAGGCAAAAGCGATCTTCGACCCATCCGGAGACCACACCGGCATGTACTCGTGAGCCTCGTGCACGGTCAGCTGAATCCCCTGACCACCCGCCGACGGCACCCGCCACAGATCGCCTCGGTAACTGAAGGCGATCGTTTCGCCGTCGGGCGAGATCGCCGGGTAGCGCAGCCACAGCGCCGTCTCCGATGCCACAACCGCACCCGCCGCCCCGAGCAAGGCAACAACACAGACCACAACCGGACCGCAAGTTCTGAGACGCATAGCCCCCCCCGTCACCAAAAGAATACATCCACCGCAAGGGCGGAATCGTTCGATATGAGTACGGGGTTGGGTGCCGAAGGTTTGAGACCCTCTCGATGTTGAATCACATGCGTTGTGACGCCGTGATGAACGGCGTCAATGCTCAAGTCAGCCGCACGATGTCGCTGGTTGCGAACACGGGTCCGACATCAAGGCCGAGCCCAGCTCCCGAGTAGAGCGACGGTGGCACGCCAATGTCCGCCAGGTAGAGCTCGCCCACGAGCTGGGTGACACCGTCGGCGCGCAGTCCCTCCTTGGGCAGCGCCAGAGTCATGGTGGCGGTGGCCCGGATTGCGGGGTCGTACACCGTGCCCGTTGTGGTGTCGATGCCGGATGGCGCGTCGAGCGCCAGCACGGGTGCGTCCTGTGCGTTGGCCCAGCGGATGAGATCGCCGGCACCGCCGCGGGGCGCGCCGTCGAGACTGTAGCCGATGATGCCGTCGACCACGAGGGCGGCGGCGGGCACCTGATTGACCGCCTCCGCCGGCGCCACCGGCACCCGCATACGGTGCAGGATATCGAGTTGGTGGGCTGGAGTCGGTGCGAAATTGCCTTCCTGGCGGCTGACGAAAACCTCGACCAGCGCTCCCCATGTGTCGAGGCGGCGGGCACACACGAGGGCGCCGCCGCCGTTGCCTCCGGAGCCGGCCATCACCACCACCGTCTTGCCTCGCGGGTCGCCGCCGAGGAACCGCTCGCGGGCGAGGTGGGCGAAACTGCGGCCGGCGTTCTCCATCATCTGGGCGAGCTCGATGTGAAAGTCCTCGATCATCGCCCGGTCGACCTCGACCATCTGTTCGGTGGTGAGCCACGGGATCGGGGCGTCGATATTTGGAATGCCCATGATCAGTCTCCTGTATGGAACAACATAGCGTGGCCGTCTAGTCCGGCACCTCACAGGCTCCTGGATTGATACGCCGGCCGGCATTTTCCCGCAGTCCGCGGTGTTAGGATGTGACAGCCGGAATCGACTGTACTGAGGCAGTTTCGCAATACCGATTCGTAGTCAGCAGCACTGGATCTGGCAAGAGAATTCGATCGGACGGAAGTGCCGTTGGGTGACCGGCCGACAGTTTGGACAGCGATTTTATGAGATTTTCGACACGGTTGATCGAATACGGGTTGTTGGTCACGAGCCTGGTGACAGGTTCGGTGTCACTGCAGGCGGCCCAACCGATCCCCACGGACGATCAAGGACGGCCGCGGTATCTGGCCGGTGTCGTGGCGGTGAAGCTCCGATCGGACGCGGCTCCGATTGCGCGCAAGGCTCTTCCGCATCGTTTCGGCATTCCATCGCTCGATGTGGTGTCGGACGAGCTTAGTGTGCGCCGGGTGGAACCGATGATCCGATCGCGGCTCACAAAGGCCCGACCGGATCTGCCGGATCTCTCCCGGATCTACCGGGTCAGATTTTCCGATGCGGTGGATGTGCGACGTGCGGCTCTGCTTTTCGGAAACGACTCTTCGGTCGCATATGCTGAGCCGATCCTGGCCCACTACCTCGACGAAACGCCGAACGACCCCGACTTTGACCGGCAGTGGTTTCTCGAGTCGATCATGGCCGAGGCAGCGTGGGATGTGCACAAAGGAGAGGATGGCGCCGAGGTGGTGGTTGGCATCTCCGACACCGGTGTGGCCTGGCGCCACGAGGATCTGGTCGAAAATATCTATCAAAACCTCGGCGAGGACGCGGACGGTGATGGGAAGGTGATCGAAGAGTCGGGAGGCTCCTGGGTCTTCGACCCCGACGACATCAACGGCATCGACGACGACCACAACGGTTTCGTCGATGATTTCGTGGGCTGGAATTTCTTCAACGACGACGGTGGGCAGGACAACGACCCCGACGACCCGAGCAGCCACGGCACCCACGTGGCCGGCCTCGCGGCTGCTCGAACCGACAACTCCATCGGTATCTCCAGCATCAGTTGGAACGTAAAGATTCTTCCGACCTCGGCGTCCAGCGTCAATTCCGGTGATGCCATTTCGCGAGGCCTCAGCAGTGTTGTCTATCTGGCGGAAAATGGTGCCGACATCATCAACATGAGCTGGGGCAGCGACTCCACATCGCAGCTCCAGCAGGATGTGATGGAGTACGCCAGGGGTCTGGGCAGCCTGCTGGTGGCTGCGGCGGGTAACGAGAGCACCTCCGATCTTCACTATCCGAGTGCATTGCCCGGGGTGGTGAGCGTCGCTTCAGTCGGCAAGACCGACCGGCTGGCCTCGTACTCGAACTTCGGCATCAGTGTTGACATCTCAGCGCCTGGCGGCGCGGGGTTCAACCGTATTTACAGCACCACTCCTCCATCCAACTACGGCGACAAAGAGGGGACCTCCATGGCCTCCCCGGTGGTGGCCGGGGTATTTGCGCTCGTCAAGTCTCTATTTCCCTCGTGGTCAACTGCCGAGCTCATCCAGCAGGTCCTCGGCACCGCCGACTCGGTCGACGATCTCAACATCAACTTCGCTGGCCTGATCGGAGAGGGTCGCGTCAACGCCTTTCGTGCCCTCACCGATCAACCGGCGACGTCCACGCCCGAACTCCGACTTGACGTGGTGGGCATGGAGGTTCTCGATGACACAGGCGACGGCTCACTCGAGGCCGGGGAAGGCGCCGAAATTCTTCTCACGTTGCGAAATTACAGTCACCTCGCCGGCAGCGACGCCGTCACGCTGACGCTGCAGGCGGAGTCGCCGTTTGTTGAGGTGGTTGACGCCGGCGTGACAATGGGTGTCACGCCGGACATGGTGGCGGATCTGCCGAGCACCTTCTCGATCCAAGTGGCGCCCGATGCGCCCTCGGGGTTGGTCAGCTTCACCCTCTCCGCCGAGACCTCCGGCGCTACCATTTCACCCCACAGCACGCTGGACGTACCGCAGATTTTGATCGTTGGTGGCGGTCTCCTGGTCTGGGAGGGCGCGGAGGGCGGCGCTACTTTCAGCGGAGAATTCCTCCGCGACGAGTTAATCTCCCGAGGATTCAGCGTCACGTACGTTTCGGGGCAGTTTCCCGCAGGTCTGACCGGTTTCGACGGAGTGTTCCTGTCCTTCGGCAATGCCGGCATCGATTCGGACGGCCCGCCATCTGCTGGGCGCCTTGACGCCGCGTGGAAGGTGGATGCGATCCAGAGCTATCTCGAATCGGGCGGGCGGATCTTCCTCGAGGGCGGCGATACGCTGGGCTATGACATCTACAACCTTGTCGACGGCAGCGCCCTGCTGCCGCTCTTCGGCCTCGAGGACGCAGAGAACGACGGTGTGACCAATTCTATCGACAGTCTCGATGGCCGCGTCGGCTCACTCACCGAGGGAATGCAGTTTGTCGAATCGTCCCAGCCTCTGGTGGAATGGATCGACATTTTCACGCCGTCGGCCGGCGCTGAGGCCTTTTTCGAATCCGACTACGGAGTGGTTGCCGTCCAGCATCGGGGGCAGTACGGACAGCGGACATTCTGCCTCTCGTACGCCCTCGCCGAGCTGGTGGATGGCTCGACGACCCGAGATGACCTGATAGACGCGATAGTCGATTTCCTCGACCCCAGTCCCGACGGTGGACGACAGGCGATCCACCGCCGCGCCGGTCCGCGAATCATGCCGGCATCCGGGGGAAAGAGCCTCTCGCGAGCGTTCGGCGAACGCTAGCCCGTTCCCATCCGGAAACCCCCGAGACGTAGCCCTTCAAATCCAGGTCC
>JAOZUP010000276.1 GCA_029938595.1 Thermoanaerobaculales bacterium
CTCTTCATGGTGTGGGTGGTGCTGATCAACCTCAGCCTGATCCTCTTCGATCTCACCTACCTCTGGTTGCGGCCCACCTACTTCAAGTACGTACCCATCGTGACCAGAGTGTGGGATCCGGTACTCGGAATCGAGCCCCACCCACTCACCGAGGAGCTGATTGAGAAGGCCGCAACGGCAGAGCAGCTTTCCCTCCTCGACCCCGGCTCCGAGAGCCTCTACGCCATGCTCGAAGAGCTGAGCGCCTTGACGTTCAGGGTTCTTGACGAAAACCCGTTCGAACGATCGGGCCAGACAAAGGATCTCGATGGCATCAAGGACAGCATGGCCCGTGTGACCGGTCACTCGACGGCCCACCTGAACAACCCGGAGGAGCTGGCGAAGATTGCACGCGACTATTGGATCGTCCCGCCACAGCAACTGCCGCCGCGATTCTCGCTCTACAACGAAAACCTCGAACCCCTGTTGGCCGTCAACTACTTCCGCGAGTTCGACCTCAACGGACACCTCGTCAGCCACTTCTGGAAGATCGACCTGCCCTTCCTGATCCTCTTTTGGATCGAGTTCATGGTGCGGTGGGCCCTCGCCATCCGGCGGCACACATACGCCCGCTGGTACTTCTTCCCGATCTTCTACTGGTATGACCTGCTCAGCCTCATCCCGGTCACGACCCTGCGCCCACTCCGCCTCCTGCGCGTGGTTTCCATCTATATGCGTCTGCGCCAGTCGGAGCTGTCGCGGGTGGGCAAGGACTTCATTAGCCGCGCGGTGGAATACATCTCCAACATCATCACCGAGGAGGTCTCCGACCGGGTCGCGGTGCGGATCCTCGGTGAGTTCGGGGAGGAGATCGCGGACGGTACCCACATCAGAATCGCCCGCGCCACCGTCGAGCCGCGGCGCGAGGAGATAGAACAGGTCCTGGTGGGGCAAATTCAAACCATCCTCACCGACGAGGAGACCATCGCGCGCTTTCGGCAGCTCCTCAGGCTCAACCTTGACAACGCGGTCGAGGAATCGGAGAGTCTTCGCTCGCTCCCCCTCCCGCACATCGTCGTCAAGCCAATCGTCCGCGCGGTGGGCGAGGTCATCCTCGACACCACCCTCGAGACCATCGAGGCGACCCTCGACAGCCCCGAAGGGCAGGAGGCGGTATCCGCCGTCGCCGGTTCGATCCTCGAGGCCCTCTTCTACGGCCCCGCCCTGGCCGAGCTCGAGTCCCTGGCCAAGGACATCAGCCTCCAGGTTATCGACCACATGATGGACGTGGTCAAGGTCAAGAAGTGGGCGCTGCCCGACGAGGGGGAGGGCAGACCGGTGATGCCCTGGGAGGAGGAGGAGGAGGAGGAATCCTGAATTCTCAATTCTCAATTCTCGATTCTCAATTTCCAGCCCCCCACCGTACGGTGCGGCGGAGGTGCCATTTTTGATATTGTTTGAGGCCCGCTCCTCCAGGCCCCGCAGAGGATCGCGAGCAAACAATGTCAAGGGTGGCACCTCTCGGGAAGCGCGTTGGGATTCGAGCCCCGTGCGGCGGGGCGCCTCGTTCCGCCCTGCTCTCGCCTACTCCAATTCGACGGTGACGTTGCCGCCGCCGGGGACGATCGCCTCCCGAGTCGACAGGGTGCCGTCCGGGGCGTAGGCCTCGATCCGCCAAGCGCCCTCGGGCAGGTGGAGTTCGAGGCCCGACGCCCGCACCGGCACCCACTCGCCGCGGCCGGGGTTGGACCACTGGGGGATAGGCACCACGATGCCGGTTGCCGCCTCGCTCAGACGTACCTGCCACGCAGCACCGCTTTCGTCGGCGGGCGCCACAAGGCTCAGCCCTCCAGTGGCGCGGAGCTGAACCGGGATCTCGGCCCGGGGGACATCGGCAACTACAAGCGCTGCGCCTTGCCCCTTCACCAGCAGCGTCCACCGGCCCCGCGGCAGGTCGTTCACCTCACAGTGACCTTCGACGGTACACGTGGAGGAAATCGACGGGCCCAGCACTCCACCACCGAGGCCCTGGATCCAGATTCGCGTCGCCGGAGAGCCGTTCGCCTCCCGCACCACCAGGACCGTCGTGGTTTCTCCTTCGAGGAGCAATGTGACATCGTGCGCGGCGCCGTCCAACACGATGATATTTTGCCGTGCAGGCGTACGTCCGCGCGCTTCGGCCAGCACCGTGTACTCGCCATCCCCGAGATCGGAGACCTCGAACGCGCCTGCGGCGTCGCTGGTGGTTGTGCGCTGGACCGGCGGAATGGACGAGCCGGTGACCGCCACCGCGGCGCCCTCGATCGGTCGCTCGGTGTCCGCTTCGAGGACGCGGCCGGTAACGGACCCGGAGGACACGAAGAGATCGAGCTCGGTGTCCACTTCGAGCAGCACGTGGTCGCCGGCCAGGACCTCGCCCGAGCGCGAGTGCGCCGCGATCTGGTACTCGCCCGGTTCCAGCCCCTCGACCCGCCAACCTCCGTCGGGCCCACTGACCGTCTCGCCCGAGGCGGCGGTGGCCACTCCGTGAACCGATACCGTCAATCCCGGCACGCCGGTGCTACCACGAAGCACCCGGCCGTACACCGTCAGACCCGCAGCGAAGTCAATCACCACTCGCTCGCTCTCGCCCGTTTCCGGGACAAACACGCCTACCGATCGGCTGCGGCGAGTCGTCATCTCGATGGCAACGACCTGACGTTCGCCGGACGGCACGCCGGCGATCCGGAAGGCGCCGTCGGGGGTGGGGCCGGCCCTGCCGCCACCGTCGACCCGGACCATGCAGCTTTCGAGCTCCGAGGCCGAGAGACCGAGGATCTCACCGGTGACCGTGGCGCCCCTTTCCAGGCGCAGATCGACGGTGACCGTCTCGCCCTCCGGCACCTCCACATCCTCGGATGCCCGGGCCAGACCCTCCGCCGACGCCCACACAGTCCAGCTCCCGGGTCCCACATCCGTCAGCCCGAAACGACCATCCGCCCCGGTCTCGTCGCTCACCGACTGGGAAACACCACTGCCGTACGCGCTCACCCTGGCGCCAGCCAACGGTGAGCCGTCGGGGCCGGACACGGTCCCCCTGATCGCTCCGCCGCGCGGAAGGCGCAGCACCACCTCGTCCGGTTGGCCGGCCTCGGCGGTTGTCTGCGCCGATTGCCCCTCTTCCGATCGGGCCCAGACCCGCTGGGTACCCGGACCAAGGGCGTCGAAATGAAAGCGGCCGTCTGCGTCGGACTGGGTCCTCGATGAATCCGTCATCCCGCTTCTCCGGCTCCGCGAAGCGGGGCTTGCGGTCACCACCACGCCCACCGCCGGCTCCCCGTCGGCGGTCTCCACCCGGCCCCTCAGCTCGAGACCCGGCTCGAGCCGGATGACGACGGGCTCAGGATCGGCGGCACCTATCATCACCTTCTGTTGAACACGCCGCATGCCCTCGGCGTGAGCGTAGATCTCGAACTCGCCGTCCCAGAGCCCATCGAACAGGAACCTCCCCGAGGCATCGGTCTGAGAATTTCCAACGCCCATGCTGAACCGCCCGTAGTTGCCGACACCCGGGATTGACGTTTCCCGCTGAAAACCAAGGCTGACCGACGCCCCTTCGACGGGCGAGTCGCTGCGTGCATCGAGCACGAGGCCTTCGAGGATCCTCTCCTCCGCCATCGCGACCTCGATCTCGCCTTCGGGCGGCAGCTCCACCTTGAGCGGCGCCTCGGGCACCAAGCCCTCGGCACGGGCCTGGAGGTAGACCCCCCCGGATGGATCGAGGTCCGGGATCGAGAAACGGCCATCCTCGTCGCTGGTCACCTCAACCCGGAACAAGGGCACCTGCGGGTTGCGTTCGAGGGCCACTTCTGCCTCGCCTACCGGTTCACCGTCAGGACCGAGGGTGGTACCGGTCAGGGTGACCCCCGGCTCCAGCACCTGGTCGCCGATATCGATCCCCTCGGCCGGAACCTCGATCGTATCGATCGTGCGACTGACCGAGCCGGGCCGGCTCAGCCGCAGCCGCACCGCGCCCACCGGCACCGACGCCAAGTGTCCTAACCCCTCCTCGTCGGTGAAGGCCGTCAGCTCCGGGTCGCCCCGTGCCTCCCTATGGCCCATGGCAATCGCCATGCTCGGCCCACCGCTCGTTCCGGCGGATCGATAGAGATCCACCGTGGCTCCCGAAAGTGGGTACCCGCTGGGGTCGGTCACACGCAGGTCCAGCGCCGCACCCGCTCGCAGCGTGACGGTGATTTCGAGCACCGCGCCCGGCTCACCCTCGAGCCGCTCGCTGCGCGCCGCCGGAAACCCGGGCGCCCTGACCTCGACCTCGCACTCGCCGGGCGGCAGGCCGGCGATCGAAAAACGTCCCGCCGAATCGGTCACTGCCCACGGCAGCCAGGGACGCTCGAGCGGCGTGGCCAGCCCACGAGTTCCGTAGCTCTGGTATCCGGAATTCGCCGACCGGCTGATCCGCATCCACACCGGTAGCCCGGCAACCGACGACTCGGTCGCCGACACGACTCGGCCCTCGATCTGCATCGCCGCCCGTGCCTTCAGCGGCACCGGCCCGGTCGAGTCGCTCGGCTGAAGGCGGCCGGACGCGATACCGGGCCCCCAGTACTCCACCAAACCTGAGATCGCCACTTTCGGCAGCGAGGCAACGCCGTCTGAGAACACCCGCGGTCCGCCGTGCGACGGGTCGGATTCGAATCCCGCATGAATCACCACGGTTCCCAGCTCTTCGGGCCATCGGTAACCGATGTCAATCCGCGGCTCGAGGTCGAGATCGACCTCACGATCCGACCGGCCCCGGCCCACCCTGATCCCCTGTGAGTCGGCGCTCATCGCAACGATCTTCCATTCCGCTTTCGTCGGAACCTGGACGGTCGCTCGGCCTTCGTCGTCCGTGACCGCCGCTGTCTGGAACGGCGAACTCGCCTCTCTCAGTCTCACTCCAGACGCCGGCCGTTTGCGCGCGTCCCACACCCTGACCGCCATCGGCGCCGAGTCGATCCTCAGGTTCACGACATCCCCGGGTTGTGTGCCTCGGGTTCGAGCGTTTCCGAACGCCCCACTCTCGCCAGCGCCGATCACCCACAGCGCCTGGGCACTCGAAGGCAACAAAGGCCCGAGGCTGCCGTCTGCCGGCACCTCGAGGTGAGGAATGGCCACGCGCCAGCGGCGAGCGTCCCAGCCCCACCTGTCCACCCAGGCACCGCCCCAAACAACCAACCGTTCGTCTCCGCGGTCGGGCCGGCCGACTCGGAGGCGAACCGGCTCGCCTTTGCGCAGCCACGCCGGCGGCAGTTGGAGCTGTTCCGGCAGGACGACCTGTAACGAGACCGCCGCGTGACCCCTGGCCGCCAACTCGACAAGTACCGGCAATCGCGCCTCACCGAGATCGATCGAGAACGCCTTGCCGGCCGTCACGTTGCCATCAAAAACCGCCTCGAGCTGCCACTCTGGGTGCTCGGCAACCTGCCCGCCAAGGGCCCAGACCTGAACCTGGATCTCGTCGGCAGCGCCCTCGGTATACGCGATGCCTTCAAGCCGCAGGACATCCTCCGCCGCCATCACGGAAGCCGCAAGAAGGAGGACATAAGCCGTAACAGCCAAGAGTCGTCGCATCGTCGATGCCTCCCCGCATTCGCCAACTCATAACCTGTGGGCATTGTACTCCCGTGGGACGTGGATTCCACCCGACGAGCAGGGGGCCGACCACCGATGCCACAAGGAGAATTTGGAATTCGGAATTCCCGCCCATCCACCCCGCGGACAGTGTTGAGTGTTGAGTTACGGACACCGGATTAGGCATTCCACCC
>JAOZUP010000277.1 GCA_029938595.1 Thermoanaerobaculales bacterium
GAACGACTGGAAGGTCGTGTATTCCTGGAACTGAGGAGTTCTCAATTTTCAATTCTTACTTCTCAATTCTCAATTTTGAATTGCAGATCGCCACGGTGGTTTTCCGTCGTTCGTAGTTAATACCCTGTCAGAAATACCGGCTTGTTTTCGAGGCGGTGCCGTGACAGTATCCCCGGACTCATCTGACATCAACGTTTTTCTGATCAGTTGGTCCGGTGCAGACGGGGCCGCCTCGAGCGGTTAATCAGAAGGAGATGAAGCGATGAAACGTACGATGGTCGTAATAGCCCTGATACTCACTCTTGGAGCTTTCCCGCTCCTGGCGCATGAGGTGGAAGAGGAAGAGGAGCCGGAGCCGATCTGGGTGGGCTCGCTGGGTTTGGCCTGGCTCGCAACCAGCGGCAACACCGACACCTCGACCCTCGGTCTCGATTTTGCTCTCGAACGCAAACCGGAGCCGTGGGGGCTCGAGTTCGCGGCTCGCGGCAACCGGGCCGATGACGGCGGGGTGACGACGGCGGAGAACTACCTCGTCTCCGCGCGTGCGGTGCGCAAGCTGAGCGCGCGGTGGGAGGCCTTCGGCGGGCTCGCGTGGGCGAAGGACCCCTTCGCCGGCTTCGACTCACAGACCGTAGCCATGGCGGGCGCGACCTACATCGCGGTCGAAGGCAAACGTCACCTGCTGACGCTCGATGCCGGTCTCGCCTACACCTGGGAAGACCGGGTGCCGCCTGAAGAGGACGTGGACTTCGCGGGCGGCCTTCTGGGTCTGAGTTGGGAGTGGAAGCTCGGGGCAAACTCGAAGCTCACCGAGCGGTTTGTTCTCCACCCGAACTTCGATGATACGGACGATTGGCGGCTCATGTCGACGACCGCCATCGAGTCGTCCATCAACTCGTGGCTGGCGCTCAGACTCGGATTCGATGTGCGCTACCGCAACCAGCCCATCGGCGACGCCGACGACACCGACACCACGTCGACCGCTTCGGTCGTCTTTACGTTCTAGAAAAATCAAAAGGAGAAGAAAATGGAACAGCTGCAGCAACTACTCGACGCGGCCTGGCAAATGGTCCTTGACAACTACCTGCATGTGATCGCCGCGATCGTCATTCTCGTCGTCGGCCGCATGGTGGCCGGCTGGGCGCGCAAGCTCACCACCAGGGGTCTGAAGCGCGGCGACGTGGATGCGACGCTGGTCCCCTTCGTCGCCAAAATGGTGTACTACTCAATTCTCGCGGTGGTTGTGATCGCCGCGCTCAGCCGGCTCGGGGTGGCGACGACCTCGGTCATCGCGATCTTCGGCGCCGCGGGTCTTGCCGTCGGTCTCGCCCTCCAGGGCACGCTCGCCAACTTCGCCTCGGGCATCATGCTGCTCATCTTCCGCCCCTTCGATCTGGGTGATTTCGTCGATGCCGCAGGAACGACGGGCACGGTCGAGGAGATCGGCATCTTCTCGACGACCCTCAAGAGCCCCGACAACATCAGGATCACCGTCCCCAACGGGCAGGTCTACGGGGCGACGATCAAGAACTTCAACGGCTACGAGACCCGCCGCATCGACATGGTGATGGGCATCTCGTACGACGACAACATCCAGACCGCCATGGACACCATCCGCTCGATCGTGACCGCGGATGACCGCGTGCTGGCGGAGCCCGAGGTGCAGATCGCGGTGGGAAATCTCGGGGACTCGTCGGTGGACCTGTTGGTGCGCCCGTGGTGCAACGCCGCCGACTACTGGAGTCTCAAGTTCGATCTTACTCGCCAACTCAAGGAGGGTCTCGAAGCTGCAGGTTGCTCGATTCCGTACCCGCAGACCGACGTGCATCTGCAACAGGTCGCGAGCTGAGGGCAAGACTCGTAGACGCACGGGCGGGGATGAACCCCGCCCCTACGAGTTCCTTGGTAGGGGAGGGGTTTATCCCCTCCCTCTCGTGAGCTGTCACTCCGCTACGGCGACTATCTGCTCCATGAGCGCGTGTCCCTCCGGGGTGTCCGGGACGATGCCGGGTTTCACGAGCCGTCTGGTCAGCTCGACCCAGTTGGGGTCGGCGGCAAAGACGGTGCGGAAGATGGGCAGGGCCTCATCGAGCTTGCCGCTGGTGGCGAGGGTTACTGCCGCCCAGTACTGGACTTCAACGTTGTCGCGGAGGAGTTCGGCGGCTTTGCCGTACTCGGCCATCGCGAGCTTGAGATCGTCTTGCTCGACCGCGAGGTCGCCCGCGTTCATGTGTTCGTAGGCGCGGTGGACCCTGAGCAGGCGGCGCATCTCGGCAATCGGCGTCGGATGGTCCTCGATGCGCAGCTCGAGGACCCGGTCGGCCCAGGAGCGGCCGGTGGACTCTCCCTTGACGATGATCATGGCCGCCGACTGCTTGCCGCGGATGTCGCCGCCGACCGACTGCGCCGCCTCGAGCGCCGCCATCAGCCGATCAGCGAGGTCGCCCTCGGTTGACTCATAGGCCTTCGCCATGGCCGGCACGACCTTGTCGTTGAGCATCATGTTTGCCTGGACGCTGTAGCCGTCGCCCACGTGGTGGCCCGCCGACTCGATGCACTTGGCGCCGGTGTGAGCGGCGACCGTGCCCGAGGTGTCGACGAAGGCAACCTGGCGCACGTCACGGCCGTCGTCCACCTTCAGCAGGGCGGTGAGGGCCTGGTCGGCCGACAGCCCGCTCTTCATCAGCTCGAGGCCTCGTGGCCCGTAGGCCGGGTCGACAAAGCTTTGGGTGGCGATCGCGCCCACTCCGGCCTCGGCCCAGGTCACGATCGAGCCGACCGAGAACCAGTGCGACTGCACGGCAACACCCATCTGTCCGGTCGCCGCATCACGAGCAACGATCGAGTAAGTGTGGACCGGGCGGTCGACACCCGCAGTCGGGAGTGCAATAGCCATTGCGATGAGAAAGAGAAAAATTCGACGCATGATGTCCTCCAAAGAGCTTGTTCCACCCGCGATGTTACTCCCCTTTTTCTTTTCTTCCGTGGGCGCCCGCCAGGCGCACACGGAAAAAAAGAACTACGAAAAAGTAAACCCCGCCTCCGTGGCGGAGGCGGGGTTGGGAATTAAGCAACGGGGTCTCAGTCCTGAAGCGCCTCATGCACGCGACCAACCATCTCAGGTCCTGGACGCAAGGTCTTGTCCCCCTCGTCCTTCCACTTGGAGGGACAGCCCTCGTCGGAGCCTTCCTTGGCCTTGCGCGAGAGGTAGAGGTTGGCCTTGAACTTTCGCATCAGCTCGTCGATGTTGCGGCCCATGTTGTAGAAGTTGACCTCGGAGTTGAAGAGGACGCCTTCCGGGCTGATGATGAAGGCGCCGCGCAGGGCGAGGCCGGTGTTTTCATCGTAGACGCCGAAGAGCCGCGACAGATTGCCGGTGGGGTCGGCGCCCATCGCGTACTTGACGTCGGCAAGCTCTTTTTCGTCACGCTTCCACGCGAGGTGGACGAACTCGGTGTCGGTCGAAACCGTGATGAGCTCGGCGCCCATCTTTGCGAACCTATCCTGCTGCTCTGCCAGAGCAGCCATCTCGGTTGCTCAGACGAATGTAAAGTCCGCCGGGTAGAAGAAGAGGATCGTCCACTTTCCCTCCTTCTTGATGTCGGCGAGGCTGCGCTTGCCGAAGCCGTGGTTCTCGGGCTCGTAGACGGCGAGCTCGAAGTCCGGCACCGGCTGGCCGATCTTGACCTGGGTGATCTCTTCGCTCATTGTTCGGTCCCCCTTTGGTTTTTGTAGCGTCGGCGAGTATAGAACGGCAGGATCAAAATAGGAAGAATTCTCGATTAGCGTCATAACTTTACTCATCTTGTGCGAGGGGCATCACCACAGAGGCACAGAGACACAGAGGTAGGCACAGAGGTTTTTCGTAGTTGGCGCTGCCTGATAGTAAGGAGATGCGGGGATGTATCACCATGAGGTCCCCATCACAACAAGAATATTATTCTCCGTGATTCTCTCTGTGTCCTCTGTGTCTCTGTGGTTTGAATGAGCTGGGCGTTTCGGAAATCGAATACCCTACCGGGGTATGGTATCATTCTCTGATGATGGAGGTGGTGGTGGCGGTTGACGAACAGGTGCAGAAAAGCGCTCTCAGACGTCTGAGCATCATCGAGGGCCAGCTCAAGGGAGTGCGGCGGATGATCGAGGAGGGGGACGGCTGCGTCGAAATCCTGACCCAGATCTCGGCCATCCACGAGGCGCTGCGAGGTGTCGGCAAGGTAGTGGTGCGCCACCACATCGAAACCTGTGTCACCGAAGGGCTGCAGACGGCCAAAAAACAACAGCATCAGGACGAGCTCATGGACCTGATCTACAAGCTGAGTAAATGATGGAGTGGGTACTCACCTTTGTCGCTGCCTCGTGGTCGGTCTTTGGCGCTATGGCGCCGTACCTGCTGTTGGGCTTTCTGGTGGCGGGGTTCTTGTCGGTAGTGATCTCTCCCGAGTGGGTGGAGCGCCACCTCGGCGGCAACGGCCTTGGCCAGGTCTTCAAGGCGAGCCTCTTCGGGGTGCCGCTTCCGCTGTGCTCGTGCGGGGTGATTCCAGTGGCCGCTTCGCTGCGCCGCCACGGTGCGGGCAAGGGCGCCACGACCGCCTTCCTGCTCTCGACGCCGCAGACCGGAGTCGACTCGATCGCCGTCACCTACGCCCTCCTCGGCCCGTTCCTGGCAGTGGTGCGGCCGATCGCCGCATTCGTTACCGGGATCCTTGGAGGCTCTCTGGTGCAGGCCTTCAACGACGACGACGAAGTGATTGACGAGCGGGTCATCGAGGCAGCCGAGGACTCGTGCTGCTCGGCGGACGGCTGTGACGAGACGACTCCCCACCGAACGAAGATCGTCGAAGCGTTGCACTACGGTCTGGTCATCCTGCCGCGGGACATCGGCAGGGCCCTGATATTCGGCATTGTGATCTCGGGTCTGATCGCGACCGTGGTTGCACCGAAAGCCCTCGAGTCAACCCTCGGCGGCGGTCTGTGGCCGATGCTCGCCGCGATGGCGGTGGGCATTCCGTTGTATGTCTGCGCGACTGCCTCGACCCCCATCGCGTTGGCGCTGATCCACGCCGGGTTGTCGCCGGGCGCTGCGCTGGTGTTTCTGATCTCGGGCCCGGCCACCAACTCGGCCGCGCTGACGACGCTGTGGAAGGTACTCGGACGCCGCGCCGCGATCCTCTATCTGGTGACCGTGGCGGTGGCGTCGCTCGCGACGGGGCTTGCGGTCGATGGTCTGATCGGCGCCGGCGCTCTGCCGTCCTCGGCGTTGGTGCCGGCGGCGTCGGCGATGCCGGGCGGTGAGGCGGCCCACGCCCATAACGAAAGCGCCGGTTCAATCTTCGAGACCGCCAGCGCGGTGGCGCTGTTGCTGGTGTTGGTCAACGCGCTGAGACCCCGGCGTCGACCGCACGAGGAGGCAGCGGTGGTGGATGCGTCCGAGCAAGTGGTGGAGCTGCGAATCAAGGGCATGCGATGCAACGGTTGTGTGCAAAGCCTCCAGCGTGCCCTGTCCGAGGTCTCCGGGGTCACCAAGGCCGAGGTGAGACTGGAAGATGGCCTGGCGCGGGTGCGCGGGCATGGCTTTTCAGAGGAGGCCATCGCCGAAGCGGTGGATTCCCTCGGGTTTTCGGTGGAGGACTGAAAGCGCACAACCAGATACCAGATACCAGATACCGGATACCAGATCGACTCACCCGCAATTTGACATCATGAAGATGTAGATTCACGATCTCGCCGCATCCGGCATCCGGCATCCGGCATCCGGCATCCGGCATCCGGCATCCGGCATC
>JAOZUP010000278.1 GCA_029938595.1 Thermoanaerobaculales bacterium
CAACGGGTAGCCGGCCCGTGATCGCTATCGCTATCGGTATCGCAATCGCTATCGATGGGCCCCGTACCAATCCGGCCATTCGATAGCGATACCGATAGCGAGCTGGCGGCCTTGGTCCTCCTCGGACTGACAGTCCTACCTATGTCATTGCTTTCCAAATCGCCCAAGATACGAGAAGGACCCTGAAGATGGGCTGAAGCCCACCCTACTGACCCGCGCAAATTGTGGGTCCGAAGTAGGGTGGGCCTTGGCCCACCATCAGTTTCGCCGCTGGGAAGCAAGATCGGGGATCTGCAACTTCATTACCTACAAGTCGCCACACCCGACCGTGACGGTATGGGACAGGCGGCACAACCCAACGGACGACAGCTCGGCGCCTCTGATGAGCGTGACGGCCCGGAGGCTACAACCCCCGGGCCGCCGGTATCTTCGAGCCGTACCCAAGGAGGTTCGAATCCCTCCCGGGCCGGTCTGTGGGACTAACTTGTTCTTCCCCAATCAGTTCGTGGGCATGATCATGCGGTGGTAGGTTTCATACATGGTATCCGGGCCGAACGGGAGGTAATCCGGGGTATCGACCCAGGGGGTGGGTGCATTCTCGCCCCACCACCAGCCAACCGCCGTGGACGCCGCCTCCATGGTGTTGCAGTCGTCGGAGAAAGTCATATGTCCCTTCACACCCCAGGTTTCAAATGGCCTGTATGGGAAGGACTCGCGTTCTCCCAGGATCGCAATGATAGCGGTGTCGTAACCGTCGCCCGACTTGACGAGCTCACCGCTCCAGTTCGTCATGACTGTGAAGGTAAACCACGGCAGGTCCGAGGCGTAGTAGAGCCCCTGATACACGACGGAGTAGCGGCTGTGCCCCTGAATCGGCGTGATGGTTGCCACGTACGCAGGGGCAAAGGCATCCGCGGGCACTTCTGAGTACCATGTCCCAGCCGGATTGCACCGGTTGTGCCGGTGTCTTTTGTCGTCATTCCCGTCACCCGCGAAACCGACCATTCCGCCGACGACGAGAGCGATGATGAAAAGCAGAGTGATTTTTCCTTTCATGGTGTCCGTCCTTTCGCTCGATCATTCGATCATTCATCGTCGTAGGGAGGCCCTGCGGTCCTTGGGGTCCGCACGGCAGCCCCCCTGCGATCACTCACCCGATCTCGGGATCGTCGAGAAATCCTCCCTCCTGTCGAATCGTTGGGTGCATGGAAGAACCAATCAGTGGGAACCGAAGCACAACGTGCATACACTGGGACCCACCGGTCACTCCACAGGCATGTATCGTCCTGCCATCAGTCACCTTTTTCCCCAATACCAAGGAAGGTGGGTCTTCAGCAAACCGATCGCAACAACCAGATATCGATGAACTTATGTGTCTCAACTGGTTAGAAATGGTTATCGCCCGACCGAGAGCTGTTTTATTGGCAGGTCCTCAGGCTTCAGAAAGTTGGGAAGTTCATTAGATCTGGTCAGATCGCTGAAATGAATGGATCGGAGAGCGAGGGAAACCGCCATTCCAAAGATCCTTAAGCCTTGTTCAGGTTCTTAACAACTCCCTAACAACTTACTAATCTCCCCTATATATCTTTTGACCTGCTCCGGTCTCCCACCTGGACCGGTGCCCGTTTCCAGTCGTCATCACACCCACGTTTCTTCCGCGGGCCCATTTTCTTGCATTTTCCGCCCCGAAATCTAATATGATCTCAAGGTGCGCCTCGAAGTCGACACACGTAATTCAATTGACACACCATTCCGTCTTGGGGAATGGTTGGTGGAGCCTCGCATCAACCGACTGACCCGCGACGGCGAGTCGATCCAGATCGAGCTCAAGATGATGGACGTGTTGGTCTGTCTGGCCAGGCACGCCGGCGAGATGGTGGAGCGTCGGCAGCTCATCGACACCGTCTGGGCTACCGAGTTCATCTCCGCCACCATCCTCACCCGCGCCATCGCCGAGCTCAGAAACGCCCTCGGCGACGATGCTAGGAATCCCTCGTTCATCGAGACCATCCACCGGCGTGGCTACCGATTGATCGCGCCCGTCGAGCGTGTAGATTCTGATGACCCAACCACGAGCAAGGTCGCCAGGTTTCCAGTTTCCGAGAGGAGAGCTGGCGAGGAGGAGCGCAGCCCCTACCCCGGTCTCGCGGCGTTCACGGAAGAGGATGTGGAATTTTTCTTCGGTCGCGAGTCGGAGGTTTCACAGTTGTGGCGCAAGCTCACGACACGCCGACTGCTGGCAGTGATCGGTCCGTCGGGCGTCGGCAAGAGCTCCTACCTTCGCGCCGGGCTGATGCCGGCAGCACCTGGGGGCTGGGGCTGTGTGATCTGCCAGGGGGGCGTGGGGCCGTTCGCCTCGTTGGCTCGCGCCCTGGCTCCTGAGTTCGAAGGTGATCCTGAAGCGATCTCGAAGCTGGTGGACATTGGTCATGAATCCGCCGCCGTGGCCATCACTTCCCGATGGCGGGAACGCCATGAACAGGCACTGCTCGTAGTCGACCAGTTCGAGGAGCTCTTCACCCTCAACCCTCCGGAGGTTCAGAAGAGATTTGCGGAGCTGCTCGCGCGGCTCGCTCGAGATGCGGATGTCCACGTACTGCTCTCGATGCGCGACGACTTTCTGTACCGCTGTCACGATCACGACGCACTGATGCCCATCTTCGCGGAGCTCACCCCCGTCAAGGTGCCGGCCGCCGAGGATCTTCGTCGTGCTCTCGTGCAGCCGGCGGCGCGTTTCGGTTACTCCTTCGACGATGACGGTCTGGCGAACGAGATGCTGGAGACTGTCAAAGGCTAGAGCGGCGCGCTGCCGATGCTGGCCTTTGCCGTCGCACAGTTGTGGGAGAAGCGCGACACCGAGAAGAAAGAGCTCACCCGAAGTGCCTACCAAGCGATCGGCGGTGTCAGCGGCGCGTTGGCGCAGCACGCCGAATCAACCCTCACAGCCATCGGCCAACACCGGCTTCCGATCGTCAGGGAGCTCTTCCGCAACCTGGTCACCGCCGAGGGCACCCGCGCCACCCGCAAGGTGGAGAATCTGCTATCGGTCTTCCCTGACACTCAACGGGAGGAGGCCGAGCAGGTCCTGCGGCGGCTCATCGATGCCCGCCTCGTGACCTCCTTCGAAGAGGAGGTCGTCGAAGGGAACGTCGGCCACCACCGTGTGGAGGTGGTGCACGAGTCCCTCCTGACCTCGTGGCCACGACTTGTCCGTTGGCAGACCCAAGACGCGGATGCAGCACAGCTCCGCGACCAGCTCCGTCAAGCGGCCCGGACCTGGGAGGAGCACGATCGTGCCTGGGATTACCTGTGGACGGGGAAGGCGTATCGGGAGTTCTCCGTTTGGCGGGAAAACTACCCGGGCGGACTCACCGAGTTGGAAGAGGTTTTCGCTCGTGCCCTGACCTCTCACGCCAAACGGCGAAAGCGCAGGCGGCGGATCGCCGTTGCCGCCGCGTTCGTGGCTCTTCTCGCCGTACTCGCAGTTGTCGGTTCATTCTGGCAACGGAGCATCCGCGAGGCCCGCCGTACCCAGGCCGCCAACCTCGTGTCCCTGGGACAGCCCGAGCTGGACGACTACCCCACAGCCGCAGTGGCCTACGCTCTCGCCAGCCTCGAGCAGGCCAATTCCGTGGCGGCGCGCCATCTGGCCCTCAAGGCACTGTGGAAGGGTCCGACCGCCATTGTCGCGAGCGACGTTCTCCGGTGGAACCACTCGTTCACACCTGACGGACGGTGGCTGGTAATGGACCGACTGACCGCGAGCAAAAACTCGAACCATCTGACCCTGGTCAGGGCTGATGGAGTAACCCGAGAACTCGAAAACGTTCACGTCGGGTCATCGCAGGTACATGTTTTCATGGGTTCGAGGTCCGAGACATTCGTCTCGGCGGCGCTGACTGCCGACTCCGGCTGGAAAATCGTGCTGTGGTCGGTGGCCGAAAAACGGCCTCTCGCCGAGACCAGATTGACGGGATCTCAGGCCCTCCCTGGAGTGGTTGTGAACCCGTCCCGGCGGCGGGCGGTGCTTCTGATCCGCGAGGACGAGCGAATCAGTGTCGATGTACTCGGATTCGACGGTAGATACGAACGCCTTGGCACGCTGGATTTCGAGGTCAGACAGGATGACACCGGACGCCGGACCACCGGTGCCTCTCTCGACCCCCGGGCTGGAGAGTGGCTCGGAGTATTCCACGAGAACGAGGCATATGTCGTTGATATCGGCGACCAAGAGCTTGGCCCGCCACGGCGTCTGGGTCGGCACGAGGGCCGGATCGCGTACGCTGCATGCGACCCTCTGGGCCGTTTTTTGGTGACCGCCGGCGAGGACGGTGAGATTCGTCTCTGGAGCCTGGATAGTGCGTCTCCGCCCGAGGTCTTCCAGGGGCCGCCTGGACAGCCGGAGGCGGGTCTCTCGAGCGACGGGTCTCTATTCGACGTGGCCTTTTGGCAGGAGCGGACTTTATATTCCTGGATTTGGAGGCTTGGCGCCGGTCCGCCACCGCTGCTTCGCAGTTTCAACCTCGGACGTTTGTTTTCTAGAGGACGTTCCAACTTCGGACGTTCGCCTGGGCAATCAACGTGGGACCCGCTCCGCCGACAGCTGGGACGGTGGCATCCCGGCCCGGCAGTTCGTGTTTGGATGATGGATGGGCCGGCCGACGCCGAGCCGCTGACCTTGCTTCGCGGTGACTTGCGCCAGGTGAATGCCGTGTCCTTCGCCCCTGAGGGGGACTGGTTGGCGACTGCGGATATGAAGGGACTCGCTCTTTGGCCGCTGGCAGAGAGGTATCCCGTTGTTATTGGACAACACGGGCGAAAGGTTTACGGTCTCGAGTTCGCCCCTGATGGAGAGTGGCTTGCCTCATCCTCCGCGGACGGCACCGTCAGACTGTGGCCGTTGGACGGCGATCCGCCGCCGCCGGGGCGAATCCTCCAGGAATCAATGGTGTACCAGACAGGGTTGGCCGGATCACCGGACGGCCAATCCATTCTGGTGGGCACCGGAAAGGGAAGCTGGTTGCTCCCCGTCGGGGGCGGCACTCCCCGGAAACTTGTCGGCTTTGACGGCCAGACCTGGCAGGGGGCCTTCAGCCCTGACGGGCGATTCGCTGCGGAAATCGGCGGCCAGTTCCTGCCCGCAGAGAGGGTCATTCGTGTATGGGATGCGATCTCGTGGTCGGGGGCGGCGCTATTGGAATTCGACGTGGGCGAGAGACCGTGCGTCTACAGCCTCCAGTTCACCCAGGACGGCCGCCTTCTCTCGGCGAGCGATTCTGGGCTGCAGCGGTGGGATCCGGATACCGGGGAACGCGAGCTCTTGTGCGAAGGGGTAATACAGAGGTTTTCCGCCAGCGCCGACGGACGGCGGGTGGCCGTGGTCGTTGCCGAGGTTCAGGGCGAGGAATACGGCTCCGTTGTGTTTCTCGACCTCGACGCCAACACCGCAACCCCCCTCGATGCCTTCGGTAATGACCTAACCATCGTGGCCATGGACCCAGGAGGCAGCTTTGTCGTCACCGGTTCCCTGGAGGGCGAGGTGCGGGCAGGGCCTCTCACCGGTGAAAAACCCCACCTGTTCCTGGGTCACGATTCCTCGGTTAAACGTGTCGCGATCGATTCTCGTGGCCGTTGGATCGCGTCCGCAGGCAATGACACCACCATCCGCCTCTGGCCGATGCCCGACCTCTCCAAGCCCCCGCTCCACACCCTGCCGCGCGAGGAGCTCATCGCCAAGCTCAAGACCCTCACCAACC
>JAOZUP010000279.1 GCA_029938595.1 Thermoanaerobaculales bacterium
CACGGAGAATCCTGGGTAGGGGCGGCATACATGCCGCCCCCGTAGGAATATGATGCAACCCACGAAGGGGCTGGACATGCCCCATCTGGATGGGCTTGTCACGGCGTAGCGCAAAACTGGATGGCCGGGTATATCTGCGTCCATCTGCGTGATCTGCGGTTTCTCTTTGGGCGGATGGGAGGAAATCCGAAATCCGAACTACTTCGTGGCCTTATGCAGAATCTTGTCGAACTGTGACTCGGCGAAGTACGTCGGATCGGTCTGCAGATAGGAATCGCCCGAGGCCTGCCCCTTCATGAGCAGCTTGCCGTCTGTGTCGATGATGAGGATCCGAACGGTGCTCGCTACCGAGTGGGAGTCCGAGGTGTAGGTCTGACCGGTCTTGTAATCGGTCCAGGCGTTCCAGTGGTCCTTGGCCTTGCTGCCGACCACGGAGGGGAGCAGGATGGCGTCACAGCCGAGCTCCTTCGCCACCTCGATCACGGCTTCCTTGGTGACATCGACGATCGAGCGATCAAACAGCGCCTGGTTCATCTGTTCGGCCGTTACCACTGTCACGCCGTGCAAATACTTCTTCGCCGACTTGCCGAGGGCCTTCTCGATTTTCTGGCAGTTCACGTCCTCGTGGCAGGGCACCGGCGCCACCGCAATCTTGTGGATAGCGCCCGGGAAGTCCGCCGCCGTGTGGACCTCCACCGCGGCGTGACCGACGGCAGCAACCAACAACAGCAACGTTGTTACAAGAATGTTCTTCATTTCAAGCTCCTCCTTCATCCATTATTCTCTGCGAATGGCAGGCTCAACAGTAGCGGGGTGGGCCGTATTCCCATTCCCCCAAGACATCAAGGGGTGGTCTCCTTCGAGGCCGCCCCTTGCTTTTCCGGTTAACTATATTGAGAGAGGCGACAGAAAGAGGGCGGGGCCATTGAACTGACCCCGCCCTCATATCGATATCAGATCACCGCTGATATTACTTTTTCGGCTTTTTATACTTTATCCGCACACAATCCTGCCCTTGAATCGCTCCACACCCGCGGAGGTGGGCTTTCAAGGTGAGCGGAATTGTCTCGCCAACGTTTTCATCAAGCTCCAGCCAATAGATCACTTCCTGGGCCTTAAACTTGAGAGTCAGATCCGTGTATCCGTCGCCATTGTAGTCCCAGCAATCACACAGTTCCCAGTCGGATGGGATTGGGGTCGCGACATCTTCATAGCTCCAGCGAAGCGGTGAAACTCTACCCGCAACGCCTTCCTTACTTAACCGGATAGTGGCAGGATCGATGGTTGTGACATCGAAATCCTCCGTGCCCAGAATGGCTACCGGCAGGACGCCTTTGTTCTTGAGGTTCAGAGGATTGGGGCATGAGCCGGGCTTGATATCCAGAAACACCGGGGTAAAGGTAGGTTCGGGAACGACCTCGCCTAGCTTGATGAAAACGGTGTACATAGCTTTATCGGTAGCGTCCACGAAGGCGCTCTCCCCCCGGAACCAGGAGGGATCATTTTCAAAGCCTTCTTCAGGACCGATGCCCTGCATCACAACAACTGAGCCCTTTTCGCTCTCCATAATGGGCACTACGTAGATCGATTCACTTTTGGGAAATGACAGATTCGTAGACACTGTATCGACGGGAGGATCCGGGAGCTGGGCATTCAAGACAGCATTTATCGCATCTGAGGCCGCCGCTGCGTCTTCATAATTCTTGAACTCGATGTGCGCTTTCATACTGGCGCCATTACCATGTACGAATTTGAGGTTGTACTCCGTATCACCTATTGGCAGGTTGGAAATACGGTAGACGCCATCGAAATGGAGATAGACGATCGGATCCACGTTCCCTGCGCAATCGTAGAGTGAAAACGCAAGATCTGGATTGTATACGCCTGCGTCTGGGTCGTCAGCCTCTGGGTCGTCTTCGTCGAATATCTCCCTCCAAGCGGTTTCGCCCGAGCGCTCCCAGGATGAAGACGGGTCGCCGACTTCATTATCTACCCTTGCCCAGTTCCAGGCTAAGTTCTCCAAACCCACGATGCCGGCCCACAGGGGCGGGTACTCTGGGTATGGCTTTCCGTCTTCGAAAAAGTAGAGTCCTCCATCGGCATTATTGTTAACAATGGAGAGCAGGTATTGCCTTCCCGATTCCAACTCGATCGGATTTTCGGTGAATAGAGCTTCATAGCGTTGGAGCATCATGCCCCCACCTATGTCAGTACCAAGATCGTGGGCTACCGCCCAACGATCATCCCTCGAAGAACCGCGGATCACCCCGGCACGCGTGAAGACCGCATTCTCGATGACGTCACCAATGGGAAAGGAGTGCAGGGGATCGGTCTTGGGTACTCCATTTTCAAATTCATAGATTTCCAGGGTGAAATCGTCGAGAAAGTCAATATGGTCGCGAGTGCCCACCGTATACCAGCCCCACCACTCGACTGACCCAATGGGGACTGAAGAGCCGTCACCCGGGATCGTGAACGTATCACCACGCGTTATCGACTGGCCAGAGTCACTGACCATAGGCTCCACGGAATCTTCAAAAAGAGCGGGTTGCTGTTGGACCAGGAGGCCGGCATGAGCCGGTCCGCTGGCCGAAATGGTGACGACGAACATCAGCAGGGCGGCCCCCATGAGAGGGATGACCGATGTGAAGGAACGGAACGACGGGTTATTGACCATAACTTGATACCTCCTCAGGTGTTTGAAGCGTGCCAGGTCCCCGGCACGACGACGTTGTTAAATCGCAGGATTCAATCCTCACCGCCGGCGGGGCCATCCTGCCTGTAGGACGATTGAACACAGAAGGACCCTCCGGTCCAAAGTGAATTGAACTGCGGCGTTCCAACGCGGCGATTGTGCACAAGATCCAAACCTGTATCTCTTTGAGTCCCTTTCGGAAAAATCTGTGACCAGGTCATGGTCTCTCAACCCATCATGGGAGGCAATCGTTGTGTGTTACGAATCCTGGTCTCTCTGTTACACGAGACCGGAAACTGAGCCGAAACGGCGCATGCGACGAGTTGAGGCGGTAGCGTTTTCTACTGTTCAGACGTTCGCCGGCATCAGCTTCCCGCTCACCTCTCCGAACCCGATCCGGATCCCGGCGACCTCGCAATGCCCGCGCATGATCACGGTGTCGCCGTCGGCGAGGAATTTCCTGGTCTCGCCGTTCGCCAGCTCGACGGTCTCGGTACCGCGCCAGCTGAGCTCGAGCATGGAGCCGCGCTCGTGCTTGTCGGGGCCGCTGATGGTTCCCGAACCCAGAAGATCGCCCGGCTGCGCGTTACAACCGTTGACGGTGTGGTGGGCGAGTTGCTGGCAGATGCTCCAGTACATGTACTTGAAATTCGAGGTTGCGATTGTCTCTGGCGCGTCCATATGCTCCGACTGCAGCAGCACCTCGAGGGGGATGTCGTAGGCGCAGTCGCCAGGGTTCTTCAGATAATCGAGTGGCTCGGGGTCGTCCTGGGCGGGGCCGGCACAGCGGAAGGGCTCGAGCGCCTCCATGGTCACCACCCACGGCGAGATCGAGGTGCCGAAGTTCTTTCCCAGAAAGGGCCCCAGCGGAACGTACTCCCACTTTTGAATATCACGCGCCGACCAGTCGTTGACCAGGACCATGCCGAAGATGTGCTCGGACGCCTCGTCAATCGGAATGGGCTCACCGAGGGCGTTACCGGGTCCGACGAAAAAGCCCATCTCGAGCTCGAAGTCCATCAGCCGGCTGGGCCCGAAGCTGGGGCTGTCGGCATCGTCCGCCTTGGTTTGGCCCTTGGGCCGCCGCACATCGGTGCCGCTGACGACCACCGAGCTCGAGCGGCCGTGATAGCCCACCGGCAGGTGCAGCCAGTTTTCCTGGAGCGCGTTGTCGGGGCCGCGAAACATGGTGCCGACGTTGGTGGCGTGCTCACGCGAGGAGTAGAAATCGGTGTAGTCGCCGATCGCCGCGGGGAGCAGCATCTCGACCGACGCCATGGAATGGAACGCTGCATCGCGCAGCCCGGAGTCGTCGCGTAGGGTCGGTTCGTCGTGGCGTAGCAGCCGCGTGAGAGATTGCCGTGCCTCCCGCCAAGCCGGGCGACCGAGGGCCATAAAGGCGTTGAGCGTCGGCTCACGAAACGCCGTACCCGCGAGGAGACCACGGTCCGCGAGAACCGAGAGATCGAGGACCTCACTGCCTATAGCCACCCCGATTCGCGGCTGCGTCCCGGCCGAGGGCCGGAATACGCCATAGGGCAGGTTGTGGATCGGGAAGTCCGAGCCGGTGGGAACGTCGACAAACGACTGCAGGTTGGGATCGAGAGGGGTCACGACACGTCTCCTATGATGTTGAGGTGGTACAGGTCATCGCGCGGCTCGGAGAAGCTGCAGCTACCAAAGGTGGTGAGCAGGTGATCGCGCGCCGCCGCCACCTCCTCCGATGAGGCTTCGAGATCACGCCACGCAAGGCGGTTGTCTTCGATCGCGAACGCCTCGGGTTCGACCTCGGCCACGATCTTGGTGAGGCGGGTGACCGGCAGGTCGTGAACATGCGCCAGAACCGACGCCACATAGAGGTTGAGGAAGCCGTGCACCACGGTGTCGAGCTCCGAGTCGTGGTGTCGGAAGGGGTGGTGCAGCCCCTGGGTTGCCTTGAGCGGCACGCCGGTTGCGCGGCAGGTGGCGATGGCCGCGGCTACCGCGATCGGCTCTGGGACCGCCGCCGCGTCGAGGCCGCCGCAGCGGATCTTGAGGCCGGCCCGGTTCGCCGGACCGGCGCTGCGATCGGTGTCGCGCACCGCCGCCGCCGCGGCCGGCAGCCGCGGCCGCCAGTCACCGAGCAACGAAACCTCGAAGTAGGGGGTCATTGGAGTCGAACCGCCACCGGTCAATCGCCGCCACGCCTTTTCGACCGCTACCGCCGCACCGCCGGCTTCCGGGAGGCGAACCTCGAAGACGTCAACGACGGCCCGGTCGGTCTGACGGGCGGCAAACGCGGTGATTGTCGCAGAGTCGTGATCAATCGCTGCAAGGAAATCCTCGAGCGTGTCGCCGCCGCGCCCCAGCACCGAAATAGAGATCGGCACCTGCGGTGGATCGCCCTGGGCGAACAACGGCTCTAGCTCCTCGAGACGGGCGGCCGGACAGACAAACCGCGCCAACATCCAGCCATCGGCCTCACCGCGGTGCCGAAGAAATCGCTCGAATGCTTCATTCATGGGCAACCGCGCCGGCGGGAAGAGGCCGGCGTAGTCGATGATGCCGCCAAGCAGGGCTTTCGCACAGGGATTCATCTCTACTCCAAAACGCTCACGTGAACTCGAGGCGATATGGTACCACCCGTCTCCGTACACGCCCACCGTCCGCGGTCTTCGCCCGCGGCCACGCGTTCTCGGAAGGCGTGCCCTCGGAACACAAGTGTTCCTCGGTCCCGCCATCCTCCAACGCTGCGCGCCTGCGGCGCGCCGGTGGGCTGCGTTCGAGCGGGGGGACGCCCTCAAGCTCCATTTTCCCGCCCCCACCCCCCGCCCACCCGCCCTCGGAAAGCCCCGTCGGGCCGAGCCCGCCGCGACTTTCCGAGGGGAGGGAGTGAATATGTCATCGCAGCTGATTGTGGGGTGTCGACGGTGCTGGAAGCACTCCGCGTGGCGACAGCGGTCGGGTTCCTCGTGCCGGGAGAATGACTAACGACCTGCCATTTGCGGCCCTCGCTACGAGGCCCTCCGCAACAGCGCCACGCCGACTGTGGGTTCCCGGCGGAGGATGCG
>JAOZUP010000280.1 GCA_029938595.1 Thermoanaerobaculales bacterium
AGAGACACAGAGGCACAGAGAGAAACACAGGATGCTGAAATCTAGGGAGATATTCGAAATGACCACTGAACTCAAAGGGAAAGACTTCATCACGACGCAGGACTGGACGGTGGAGGAGCTGAACGAGGTTTTTGACCTCGCAGCGGAGCTCAAGGCGAGGCGGGCGGCCGGCGAGCCGACCCGCCTGCTCGATGCCAAGACCCTCTACATGATCTTCTTCGATCCTTCGACCCGCACGCGAAACTCGTTCGAGACCGGGATGACCCAGCTTGGCGGGCACGGAATCTACCTGTCACCCGACAAAATGCAGATCAGCCACGGCGAGAATGCCAAGGACACCGCCAACGTGCTGTCCCGCTACGGCGAGGGCATCGCCATCCGTCACTGCGCCTTCCGCGAGGGTAACGACTATATTCGCGAGGTTGCCGAGCACGCGTCGATCCCCGTGATCTCGATGCAGTGCGACGTCTACCACCCGTGCCAGATCCTCGCCGACATGCTGACCATTCGCGAACGCTTCGGAAACGACACCAAAGGGCTCAAGCTCGGCGTCGCCTGGACCTCGGCGCCGAACTATGTACGGCCGTTGTCGGTGCCGCAGAGCCTGATCCTGATGATGCCCCGCTTCGGTATCGACGTCACCCTCGCCTGCCCTCCCGAATTCCGGCTGATGCCCGAGATCGAGGCCCAGGCGAAGGCCAACGCCGAATCCGGCGGCGCACGATTCGACATCACCGACAACTTCGAGGAGGCCTTCACCGACGCCAACGTCGTGGTTCCGAAGTCCTGGGGCCCGCTGATGACGACCCAGGACACAGACGAGGGTCTCGCCCTGATCGAGAAGTACCCGACCTGGCGCTGCGGCGCCGACCACATGGCCCTCGGCTCCGACGACCTCATTTACATGCACCCGCTGCCCGCCGACCGCGGCCGCGAGGTCACCGACGAGGTCATCGACGGCCCGCAGTCGGTGGTCTACGACGAGGCCGAAAACCGGCTGCACGTGCAGAAGGCGCTGATGGCGTTGACGATGTGACCCGCCCGCTCTTAACTCGGGCAACGTCGAATCCCTGGCCAGTTCCCATCCAGAGGATCTGAAGATTCGGGATATACCCCCCTGACGAATGGGAGGCGTCCCATTGACCGGGCCGAACTTGCTTCGCTACGATCCCACCACCATGAACACCACGACACCTTCCCGTTGGAGTCGCATCAAAGAGTGGCTGAGGAAAGCAGAACGAGCCTTGGAGGCCGGACCTCGGGTACGCGCCGGCATCGGGGTCGCGGCCGCCTGCCTGACCCTGCTGACCGCCTTTGCGATCGGCGGCGCGCTGCGCCTCGGCATCAGCCCGTACTTGGATCCAATCGTCGGGATACTGTTTTTCCTGGTTCTCTTCGCGATCTTCGTCCTTCTCACCGTGGTCAGTGTGCGGCTCGTCCTCGTCCTCGCCGGCCTCTTTTCCTGGCGAGCATTCCTCGTACTTGCGGGCCTCCTCGGCGTGGTGATGCTGGCGGGTCCTCCTTATCTCATCATCATCGTGCCCTTCTTCCTGGTGTTCACCCTTCTGGGGGCAGCCGTTGGCGGCCTGGTCCGAGGCGGATTCGGTGAGGCCTCGACGGTCAAAAAGGTTGTGCTCGTCACCTTGGCGGGTTTTGCTGTGGCCGCCCTCGTCATCCTCGTGTTTCGGATGGCAAGCCTCGGCTCGGACGACCACCTGGTGGCCCTCTCTCCGGATCCGGTCGATGTCGAATCCCTCGCGGTTGATGACCCGTCCCAACCTGGAGCCTATCCGGTTCTCACCCTGACCTATGGCAGCGGTACCGACAAGCATCGGACCGAGTTCGGTAGCGATGCGATGCTGCATACCGAACCGGTGGATGCGACCCCATTCGTCAAGGGTAACGAGGGCTGGAAAATGAAGCTCCGCGAGTGGTATTGGGGCTTCAACTTCGAGAGCTTTCCAGTCAACGGCCGCGTTTGGTACCCAGATGCTGACGGCCCCTTTCCGCTGGTCCTGCTGGTGCATGGAAACCACTCGATGGAGGAGCACTCCGACCCTGGCTATGCCTGGCTCGGCAAGCTGATGGCGAGCAGGGGCTTCATCCTGGTGTCGGTTGACGAAAACTTCTTCAACGGCTCGTGGGGCAGCCAGCTGAGCGCGGAAAATGACGGCCGCGGGTGGATGCTTCTCCGCCACCTCGATGTGTGGCGGAATTGGAACGAGGGGGCTGACAACCCGTTCGCCGGCAAGGTCGACATGGAGCGGATCGCTCTCATCGGCCACTCGCGTGGCGGTGAGGCAGCGGCCATCGCCGCGAGCTTCAACCGGCTTGCCGTCTATCCCGACGACGGAACGATCGAGATTGGCGGTGGCTTCGCGATCCGCTCAGTTATCGCCATCGCCCCGTCCGATGGTCAGTACAACCCGGCCAGCCGACCAACCCCTCTCGATGATGTGAACTATCTCGTCATCCAGGGCGGCCACGACTCCGACGTATCGTCGTTTATGGGGGCTCGACAGTGGCGTCGGCTCCGCTTCACCAACGGTCAGGATTATTTCAAGGCAAGCGTGTGGTCCTACCGTTCCAACCACGGCCAGTTCAACACGGTGTGGGGCGACGACGACTGGGGGTGGCCGTTCAGCCTGCTCCTCAACCGCAGACCGCTGTTGACCGGCGATGAACAGCGGCGCTTTGGTGGAGTGGTGATCAGCGCATTCCTCGAGGCCACCCTCAATGACCACGTCACGTATCGGAATTTCTTCCGAGATCTCCGCACAGGCGCAGATTGGCTGCCTGCAGATTATTACATCACCCGTTACGAAGACTCGGGATTCAGCATCCTGGCCAACTTCGAAGAGGACGTGGACCTGATGACAGCGACCGATGGAGACACCCACCTCGAAGGTACCAACCTCGCGGTTTGGCGGGAGGAGCATCAGAGCTTTCGCAAGGATGGCAGCAAGAGGAACGGTGTCGTTGTCCTCGGCTGGCGAAACGACGAGGACGACGAGGAGAACGAAGAGGACGGGGACACGGACTCTTCGGCCCGCTACACGGTCACGTTGAACGAAGAGAGCACGGCCTCGCTGAGGCTCGACATCGAAACGGTGTTGGTGTTTTCGATCGCGGATACCGGCGATTCACCACCCGTTGAGGATGAAAACGAGGACTCTGACGCGGACAAAGAGGAAGAAGAGGCCGACGACGAGAACGAGGAGCCCGAGCCGGTCGATTTGACGGTCGAGGTAGAGATTGCCGACGGCACGACCGCTTCCATCCCCCTGAGCGCCGTGCGCCGCTTGGCGCCGCCGCTCGAATCACGTTTTAGCAAGATGCCGACCGAAGGATGGGCGTGGGGCCGGGCGTGGGAGCCGGCGCTGCAAACGGTGGAGATTCCGTTGTCGCTGTTCTCGAACCAGATCCCCGAATTCGACCCCGCTTCGATCACAGCCATAGCCCTGGTCTTTGACCGGACACCGGAGGGGATGGTCATCGTCGACGATATTGGATTCGCTGAACGCTAGCGAACGGGGGCGGCATACATACCGCCCAACACCCATGCGGAATTTCGGATTTCGGATTTCGGATTTCGGAAATACCGCCCGCCCACCCATCGGTATGTGGAGCATTTTCGCAATTGTCCAAAGCACAAGAGCTTGGTGCAGATCGCCGGTGTGAATCACTCATCTTAGGTAATATTCAATGAAGGGAGAGGGGGTGTTCTTGGGCGGACCCGGCGAGATGGAGGCGGTGCAAGCAGCCACACAGATCGAGGTCTCCTGTGAGTCGTGTGGCGCGAAGATCGTCCTCGAACCCCGACAGCGCACAGCCCGCTGCCCATACTGCGATTCGCCGTCGGTTGTCGACCGGCAGGCGACCACGGACCGTCCGGACCCTGTTTTCGTGGTCGGCTTTGCCGTCGATCGAAAACGGGCAGCGCGCCGGATGCGGAAATGGATCGGCCGCAAGAAATTGGCGCCCCCGGGATTGAAGGGGAAGACGGCCACCAGGGTGACCGGGATTTACGTCCCCGCCTATCTCTACTCCGCCACCTCAGCCACTGTCTACTCCGCGACAATCGGCGAGGACTACTACGTCACCGAGGTCAGCCGCGACTCGAAGGGCCGGACCAGGGTCAGGCGAACGCGCAAGACCGAGCACTGCAACCTCAGTGGCGCTCACGCCAACTATGTGGGAGATGTGGTGGTCACTGCATCACAGGGCATTGCCAACCACGAGCTGGAGGCCATCGAGCCTTTCGATCTCAGTGGACTGAGGCGATACACACCCGCCATGGTGTCCGGCTGGATCTCCGAGGAGCCGTCTCTCACTCGCGAAGAGTGTCAGCACTTGGCCCGCAGCGAGAGCACCAACTCGGTTGGCCGGCTACTGCATGGGTTCATGCCTGGCGACAGCCACCTCGACCTGCGGCACGCCACCACCCTCCACGACGAGTCTCTCGATCTCGCCTTGCTGCCAGTGTGGGTCTTTGCGATCCGATACGACGAACGCAAGCCGCCGATTCGAATCCTGGTCAACGGACAGACCGGCAAGGTGGGCGGCAGGATCCCAACGTCGTGGGCAAAGGTGTTGAAGATCGCAGCCGCGGTGCTTGGGGTCCTTTCGCTACCGGTTCTCATCGCGCTGTTGGTGGCGCTCTTTCGATGAGTGTCGCCGATCTGGTCTGCGGTCGCTGCGACAGCCCCCTCGAGATTGAGGACCTGCGCTGCCCCATCTGCAACCGGGCGGCCCCACTCACCGCTCCGAAAGACGCGCCCGAGGCCGCGGTCGAGGTCATGCGATGCGACAGCTGCGGAGCCGCCGTGACCTACAGCGTCCGCGAACTCGCGCCGTCGTGCGTGTTCTGTGGTTCGGTGACCCATCTCGAGGTTCCGGAGGACCCACTCGAGCAAACCGGGTGTTTTTTGCCCCTGACCGTACCTCGCGACGAGGCGGTGGCGGCCTACAAGGCCTGGCAGAGCGGGCTCGGGTGGTTTCGGCCCGCGAATCTCGGTTCGGAGAGCAGCCTCGAGTCTCTCATTCCCCTGTGGTGGGTAGGTTGGGTCTTCACTGCCGACGCCACGGTAAGTTGGGCGGCGGACAGTGACTTTAGCTCCCGGCGGGCGGATTGGGCTCCCCACGCCGGTCAGGTGGAGATCGAGTTCGAAGACATCGTGGTGTCGGCATCGCGCGGCCTCAGCGCTGAGGAAACCGATCACCTCGCCGACACCTACGATCTGGATTCGGCCGGTGACGAACCGGTGAGCAACGGGGGCGCGGTAATCGTCGAACAGTTTGACGTCCCGCGCTCTACTGCCAGGCAGCGGGTCGCATCCATGTTGGAACGTCTTGCCAGAAGCCGGATCGAGGACTCCCACATCCCGGGCAGCAACATTCGAAATGTCCGCACCTCGATTCTCCTGAGAAGGCTCGTGACCCGCCGCTATGCTTTCCCGTCCTATGTCCTCGCTTACAAGTACCGGGGCGAGCTCTACCGGATTGTGATCTCGGGCCAGGACAGCACCCGCATTCTCGGCACGGCTCCGTATGCGGTGGCCAAGATCGTACTCACCGGTTGTCTCGGGTTGATCGGCGGAGCGGCCATGTTGGCCGCCCTGATCGCGTTGTTTTCGTGAGCAGAGGGTTCAGCGAGAATCGGATGAACCACAGTTCCGAAACATCGTGGTGGCGGGCCCTAAAGGACCCGCCTACAGGTCTCCTGGCAGCCTTTGT
>JAOZUP010000281.1 GCA_029938595.1 Thermoanaerobaculales bacterium
GGCTTTCCGAGGGCGGGTGGGCGGGGGGTGGGGGCGGGACGGAAACGGTCGAGGGCGTCCGACCCCTCGAATGTAGCCCGCCGGCGCGCCAAAGGCGCGCTGCGGGCGAGGTCGACGGCTCCGACGAGAGCTTGCTCTCGGAGGGGGCGTCGGCCGAGGCCGCGTGGCCGCGGTCGAAGACCGTGGCCGGCGGGCGGGCACCTAGACGGAGATGGGGAAGAGCTACTGTCTGTTGCGGCGAAGGGCGCGGTAATCCTGAATTCCGTACTCCTTGATCTTCGCAATCAAGGCGCCTCGAGAGAGGTTCAACTCGCGCGCGGCCTTGCTCTGGTTGCCCAGCGAGCGGCGCAGAACCCGGTCGATCAGCAGCCGTTCGACCGCTGGAATCACGACCTTGAGATCGTCCTGGCCCAGCACGACAGCGGTGTCGACAGTCTTGTCGGTATCCTCCGGTGACGACCCGGCGACCGAGGTCGACCGCTGCAACGAACCACGCACCATTTCACCTTCGGGCGTCGCTGACACCAGCCGCCGCAGCTCGCCCAAAAGCTCGGCAATCTGACCGTCGAATGGATGGCCGAGAATCGAATCGAGAGTCTCGAGCGCAATCCCCTGGATCTGCTTCCCCTGTTCCGCACCGACCCATTCGAGCATCCTCACGACGATCAACGGGAGGTCCTCGCGGCGCTCTTCGATCGGAGGAACGCGGATGAGGTGGTTCTGAAGTTTGTTGAAGAGTGAGGCATCAGGCCCGTCCTCCGCCATAGATCCCACCCACTCTTCCTCGCAGGTAAGGATCCATCTCACCTTGGAACCGTATCCCGATACGCCGTCCTCTTCGATCACCGACACCAACTGGCGCTGCATCTCGGCGCTCATCCGCTGAACCTCGCGGACGACCACTACCCCACCACCGGCCCGTTCTGCAAGGCCCCTCACGCCCATCGTGTTTCCGGACCCAAAAAGTTCGACCCGAAGAGTGGTCTCGTCACCACCACCCACTTGAACGACGCGGATCCATGGTGCGCCGGTTGGACACAGTGAGGCGATCAGCGACGCGAGATATGCCCGCCCGGATCCAGATCGTCCGTACAACAGGACCGGAGAGGAAGATCGTGCGGCCGAGAGCAGCTGCTCGCGCAGGACGTCGACGGCCTGGGACGATCCGGGCAGTCGAGCATCCAGCTTCTGCCGCGCTTCCGACTCCCACTGTCCGAACAGGGCGCTCCCTTTGGAAACGTTCTCCCACTGGACGGCGAGCATCCCGGCGAGCTCAGCCAGCAACACGCGATCATCTTCAAAATCGGAACTATCGGTTTCCACCAGAAGATAGACTCTGCCTTCACCGCCGACGGGAACCGGGTAGATCAAGATCTCACGCGCACCACCGCGCACCACCGCGATGCGGCTTCCACGATCGAGCTCGGAAAAGGACCGCGGCGGTAGCTGCGGCAAGGCTCCCGACCACCGGGAAGCGATCGGCTGCAACCGACCCTTCTGATCGAGCCACGCGAGAAGGGACCGCCGTCCCGGAAATACTCCGTCGAAAAAGCCCTGCAGTGACACCAGAAGATCCTCGCGAACCCCCGCAAGAAATACATCAAGCAACCGGCGCCGTCCTTCCGCCAGCCGCTCCGGCTCGTTGTAAAGCACAACTTCGGACCGTGGTTTGGCCTCGCCCTTTGTCTGAGGATCGGCACCGCTCACCGTCTCCTCTACGGCTTCGGCTCCGGTTTGGACCACGCCGCCATCAGCATCGTCGCGACTGCCTTCCACGATCGTCACGGTCGCGGTACCGACACGAATCCTGTCACCGATCATGAGCACGCCGCGTGACCGGCGTTCGCCATTGAGGAGCACGATCTGCCGTTGCTGGCCGAGAAAGGTGAGCGTGTCCCCCCCGGTGCGCCGGATAACAAGGTGAACCGGCGCCACGCCGGGCGCGCGCAGAACCACGTCATTACTGCTCGAGGCGCCGATCGAAACCGTGTCTTTAGCGACCTCGTGCGTCAGCTCGGAGCCGCTGCCCGTATCAATCGTCAACGTCACCATGCGCCCTCCGCAGTGCGTCGTTCGAGCGATTCAGAAACCGGCATTGTCACGGATGAATCGGATTCAGTATTGATTCGAACACCGCCGGTTCCATCGCCAAAGAAAATCCGAGAGAAGCTTATGCCTCCCACCGCCAAGTGTCAATCAATACTACAGAAGGAACGAGAAAATGCACCTTTTACCCACACTTCAAAGGAACTTCCATGTATCTCGGAAGAACGGGTGACCGATCACCTCACTGCCGCACCGCCGAGACGGCCCGCGAGCAGAACCAGATCATCGAGGTCCGGCAACTCGCGGCCCTGCCGGTCCGCCACTAGAATGCCCGCAACCCCTCCGCCGCGACCGAGAGGAATCAACGCTGTTGCGGCCGGAAGTTCGCTGACGCCGAGCACTTCGGCGAGCCCTCCAACCCCTCCAGACTCCGGATCGATAGCCATCACCGCCTCGCCGGTACGGATGACGTGCTCGAGGAGACCAACCTCACGCAGCAGGGTGGTGCTATTGCGGTCGAGCGGATAGCCGAAACCAGCTCGGCACCTGACCGTTGTTTCCTCGGCCATCAATACGGCGCCGCGCTCGAAGTGCTCGGCCGCCACCTGCAGCAGCGAAGAGATACCCTGATCAGGTTCCCTTTCCGAAAGAAGCGCGCTCACAAATTCGGTGACGCCGGACGGTAGCGCCGAGCGTTCCTCACTCCGCCGCGCCTGGAGAAGGCGCTCGACGACCAACGATACATCGGCGCCAAACCGAGCCATGATTTCACTCGCTTCGGCCTGAGGAGCCGGTATGAGAAAGGACACCCCGGCCTCGATCAACTGATGAACCCACCCGGCATCACCGAGGGGGGCGACCCAGACCACGGGCAGAGGAGGATCCGCAGCCGCCGCCCTACCGATGACCTGAAGCCAATAATTTTCTCGACCCGCCCAGGAGCTGGCCTGTTGATGATGCACCACCAGCAGGTCAACGTCATCGACGTCCACATCTTCCGCAACCGAAAAGAAGCGAACCCGCCAACCGCGCCGCCTCCACTCCCGCTCCAGGGATCCACGCCACCACCTCGGATCCTGCACAGCCACTCCAACTCGCGCAATGAGCAGCTCGGAGGGAGCATCAACCTCGAGGTCGGCGAGCAGATCATCGAGAGGGTTCTGCGACGGTTCGGACGGCAGGACGTGAATGTTGGTACGGCTCAAAGGCAGCGAGACCTCGAGAAACTCCTCCCCGAGCAAACGGTCGACTTCGAGGTTCGACGCGGCTGCGCCAGCGGTTTCGGCAAAGGCGGTCAGGCTCAATACCTCACCCTCGTGGGGCTCCACCTCATGCGGCGAAAAACGGAACTCGCCGCGACGGCACGCAAGAACTCTCCCCGCCGATACGAGCTCGCTCCTCGATGGCATCTTCACCCGCCCGCGGTCAACCTCGAGGCGCAGCGAACCGTCCGCAGTTTCGAGCTCGAGGATACCGCTCGGCGATGTCGCCGAGACCAGCCGCAGCAACGCCGCCGGGGCGAGATGTTCCAGGCTGCCCGAGAGGACGCGTTTCACGATCTACTCCGCCCATCTTCGAGTGGTTGCACCGTGTAGCTGTGCACGTCTCCCGAGCGCAAAACAAAAGTCCGCCGTTCAACCACCAGTCCGCCGACCTCGACTTCGAGCACCCATCGCCCCGGCAGGAGGTCGGAGAACCGAGCCTCCGGGTCGAGGCGCGTGCGCCGCACTTCGCCGCCGCCGCCGCGAAGAACGGCCACCGGCGGATTCTCCCGCCATTTGGTTGGGAGGCGACAGACCAGATCTGCCCCCCTATTCGGCCGCACGACCTTGCCGTCGTGCCTGGGGAGTCGCTCGAGTCCGTCGGTCTCGGCATTAATCACGCGAATTTTCGGCACGGTCACGACTGTTGTCGAGTATGTCAGGTGGCGTGGAGTCACGGTCCACAAACCAAGGGTCGGATCGGTGGCAATCCAGCCCGCCCCCGGAAGTCTGCACTCGAGCCAGCGGTGGGGGATCGCACCACCGTCGCCGATCAGCAGGCCACTGACTGTTCGGGCCTCGAACCCGGCAGCGCGCAACAGCGCCACGGCTGCGTTCGCGAGGCCGGAGCATCGCCCCCGTCCCCGCTCGAGAACCGATGCCGCATCCTGGAGACCGTTGTCGGCGGTGTCGATCGATACCCGGTCCGCCGCCCACTCCAGCACCATCGTGGCCGCTTCCCAGGAACCCAGTTCGGGACGTAGCTTCGTGCGCAACCGTTTCGGCAGCTCAAAGCCGGGCGGTACGAAGGGTTTCGTTCCGGCGACAATAACTGCGTAGGTTCCGGTGGCGCCGATTGGGGCCAACGAGGTGGCAACGTGGACCGCGACCCCGTCGGCGGCGGTCGCCCGCACATCCTGGACATAACCGTTACTCGCCGATGCGACGGGAAAATCGCCGGCGGTTACCAGATAGTCGGCCTCCTCGGCCAGCACCGGCATCGCCATGAGAATGGCCCACGCCAGGACGAGGACACCGGTCCACGCCAAGCCAAGAACTCTCACCCGGCCTTGGCCTTCCGTTTGACAAACCCGTCGAGCACACCGTTAACGAATCGCCCGGAATCCTTGGCGCCGTATTTTTTTGCAATCTCGATGGCCTCGTCGATGATGACCGCGTGCGGAGTCTCGGTCTCGTTCATCAGCTCATATATGGCGAGGCGGAGGATGTTTCGATCGACCGCTGCCAGCCGCTCGAGCCGCCAATGCGTGGTCTGCCGTCCGAGCTCTCCGTCAATCGCCTCGAGCCGCTCGAGGGTCCCGCGGAGGAGAACGTCGGCAAACTCACGCACCCCGTCCGATGCGTTGCGCCATTCCTCGAAGCCGGCCTGCATCGCCTCCGGTGATGCATCGGTCAGCTCGTATTGATACAAGAGTTGCAGGGCGAGCTCTCGGGCGCGGCGACGGGTTCCCACTAGCCCGCCCTAACCCGCACTTCTCACCGTCGAATAAGAAGAGCGCACTATTTCCTCCGGTCGAGCCTCTCCGACAGGCGTGCCATTTCGATGGCGGCCAGAGCCGCTTCCCAGCCCTTGTTTCCCATTTTGGTCCCCGCTCGCTCGACCGCCTGTTCAAGAGTGTCGGCGGTGATCACACCGAAAGTCATGGGAACACCCGAGCTGATCGCCGCCTGAGCGACACCCTTGGCTACCTCCGCAGCAAGGAGATCGAAGTGTGCGGTGCTCCCTCGGACCAGCGCACCAACACTGATCACGGCGTCGAATCCACCGTCCCCGGCAAGCTTTGCAGCCACCATCGGGATCTCCCAGGCTCCGGGCACACGCACGATGGTGATCTTGTCGTCCTCAGCACCGTGCCTGACCAGACAGTCCACAGCCCCCGATTCGAGGCGTGAGGTCAGCGCCTCGTTGAAACGGCTCACTACCAGTGCGAAACGCAGACCTTGCGCGTCGAGATGTCCTTCGATGACCTGCATGATCCCTCCAAGGGTGCATTGTACCGCGATCGTGCGCCAACGGCACAGTTCTACAGCCCGCAAATCTCACCCCCTCGGGAAGCGCGTGGTTGTGGGTAGTAATTGAGAATTAAGAATTGAGAATTAAGAATTCGCCGGTGACCGCAGCTTCAGCCAGACGGCGACCG
>JAOZUP010000282.1 GCA_029938595.1 Thermoanaerobaculales bacterium
GAGAAGTGGCGAGGCCTGCGGTCCCTGGCCGCCGTTCGGCGGCCAGGACCTCGCTGCGTATTGAAATCTTGCGTGGGCTTCTCTGCGCCTCTGCGCCTCTGCGTTGATTGCGTGGGTGTCTTGCGATGCCTTTGTGTCTTTGTGTCTTCGTGTTTGCGATGTTGGCGGGGCTACTCAAAACTGAAAACTAAGAACTTGCGATGTACCGTTTGATCGCCTCGTACTGGCTCCTGCCGTCGAGCCCTGCTTCCTCGAGCACCCGGTCGCCGGTGCCGCTGCCGAGGTAGCGGCCTTTCATGAAAGGGTGGAGGGTGGCGGCGCGGCCTCGGGCCGAGGTGATCCAGCGGTACATTGTCGGTAGAGTGAAGCCGGTGATGCCCATCGCCGCGCGGGCGCTCTCCTCGGGGAAGATGGCATCCTGCTCGTCGTTCGGCAGGAGGTCAAAGAGCTCGTTCGAGGCAACGTAGAAGACCGCGAGGTCGATGCCATCGTTTTCGAGCAGAGGCAGTGCGTCCTGGACGAAGGCGTAGGCGACCTCAGAGCCCTGGAGAACGACGGTTGCCTTCGGAGCGCCGCTGGCTTCCCGCAGGAGATAGACGCCCTGACGGGCGGATCTTGCCGGCGCGAGGCCGCGGGCAGCACGGTCGATCACCACCTCCGCCGGCCGGGTGACGACGGGCGCGATCACTGCCGGCCGCTTGCCGAGGGCCTCGCACACAAGGTGCCACACCTCCTGCGGGTCCCAAGGGGTGAGGGTGATCATGGTGCCGCGGGGAAAGTTCTCCTGTATGAGCTGCAGCGCCTGCGGGTCGGCGTGGGTCGGACCGTCCTCGCCGGTCTTCAACCCCGCGTGGGCGAGGACGAGAATGAACGGTCGGTAGGGTCCAGGGGCGACCGCCTGCCGCGCCTGATTGCCGATAGCGTGCAGCCGCGAGGCGATGTGGCCGAGCGGGGCGATGAAGGCGCCGTAGGATGCACCGACGCCGATGTGGCGCCCGTAGCTGGAAAGACCCGACATGACACCGGAGATCGCGTCCTCGCAGATGCCGCCGATCGTGATCAGCCGCGCTTCGGGATTTGTGACAGCGTTCCAGTAGCCGTCCGCGAAGGCCTTGCCGCCGGTGGCGACGCTGGTCGAGCCGAGCAGATCTGCGGCCGCGATCATCAGGGCGCCGTTGCTGACCCGGTTGCAGTGATCCAACACCCTGCCGAGCTCTCCGCGCAGCGTCGTCTTGGAGCCTGGTTCGAGGCCGAGGTGGTCCGGCGTTTCCACAACCGCCGAAGTGTTCTCGAAGACCGCTTCGACCCGCGGCGCGTGGGCTCGCGGCGCCCTTCTCCTGGCCACCAATCGCCCGCGAGCGCTCCGCAGCCCGTCGGCGAGGACGGATACCATGTCGATTCGAGCCTCGATTGCCCGGCGCACCGTGACCAGAGCTTCCCAATAGCATTTCTCAACCACTGCGAGGTCGCTGCCGCGGCCGCAGGCTGGGTCGTCGGCGTCGCAACGCGGGATCTCGAGGTTGGTCATATCCTCGAAGGGCTTGAGCGCCTCGTAGAATTCTGCCGAGCAGAGCTTGTGGCCGGCACCGTGCGAGGCGCGCCCCTCGATGCCGTACTGCCAGCCCTTGGTGGTTCGGTAGACGATCATGGTGGGCTGCCCGTTGTCCATTTCGAGGGCTCGTCGCTGGGCGGCCGCCACCTGCTGGAAATCGGCGCCGTCGGCGACCGAGATGACATTCCAGTCGTTGAGGTATGCGAGCTCGGCTGGGGTCCACTGGACGTAGTCTCCGGGGAGATCACCCTCTCGACAGACGCGATTGGAGTCGATGGAGGCCTGGTTCCAGTCGAGGTGCATCACCGCGTTGCCGAGCGACGCGGTGCCGGCAGCGGCGAGTGCCTCGGCTGTCCGGCCCGGGGTCAGGCCGCCTTCGCCTTCGATGATATGGACTCGCGGCGGGTCGGCGCCGTAGTAATCGGCGGCGCCGATAGCGAGGCCGAGGGATGCCGGCAACCCGACTCCGGAAGCGCCTGTCGACAGGCGTACGAAGGGAGTTGCCGGGGTCGGATGGCCGTCGAGCGGTTTGGCTTCCATCTTCCGGAAGAGGGGAGTGTTGGTGACCGGGTTGTGGCGGAATCCGAGCAGATCCTCGAGGCGGAGCTGCAGCCGGGTCTCGGTCGGCAGGAGCTCGGGAGCCCCGATCCGCGCGATCTCGTTGCGGAGCGCCCACATGGCATACAGACCGAGGGCCTTGTGACCGGCGGCATAGGAGACCATGTCGGCGTCCGGGCGCTCGGGGTCGGAGAAGTCGTAATCGAGGCTCGCAAAGATGGTCCACGCGACGAACCGGCCGGACGAGATGGAGCCGCCGGGGTGGCCGGACGTGGGGACGTAGTTGAACATGAGTGCGCACAGCGAGCGATAGATCAGATCGAAGTCGGTGAACGCGCTCAGCTCTTCTGGAGAAAGGAGAGGGGGCTGTTCCGGTGTCGTGTCGCTGATGTCAAGAACAATCGCGCGACGCTCACCCAGCTTGATCCCCATGCCCAAAGTCTAACAGCGCTGCTCAATTCCAATCTGGATGCACCCATCTCCGTCTCCCTGCCTGCCCGTTCACGTCGCAAACACGAAGGCACGAAGACACGAAGGCCGCGCACCATCGCAATTTGCCCGCAGATAACGCAGATAACGCAAGAAAGATCCCACAGAAACGGATAAGCGGCACCGGGGATTGACGGCGAAACAGTCGGCGATCTGGCGATCGCCGCCCACCGGAGGGAAGCCCGTCAACTCTGGACGCAAGCGTCCGTCGTTGCCGTGTTTCCCCCCGGCCGACGCGCCGGGGGCCCGTCGGGTCCCCCTGCCCGTCCACTTCGATGGGAGGGGTGGCGCCATCCATCGAACACCCGGGGAGGAGGAGTGGCGAGGCCTGTGCTCTTCGAGAGCGCAGGACGCTGGGCCGGGCCATCGAGACGAACGCTTGCGTTCGGAGCGATGATCCGACCCAGCGGTTCCCGGCCGTCGTCCGACGACGGCTGGGACCTCGCAACGTGCCTGAGCCTCGAGATCGGCCATCTGCGTTATCTGCGTGATCTGCGGGCTCTTTGCGATGGTAGCTTTGTGATGCCTTCGTGTCTTCGTGTCTTCGTGTTTGCGATGTGTGTGGCTCTGTGTCTCTGTGGTTCAACCCCGGGGATGGATGGCAAATCCGAAATTCGAAATTCGAAATCCCTACCGTTTCCGTAACCCCACTATTACTGCCGGGATTGCGGCGAGCTGGAGAACGGCGATGCCGGCGGCGGTTGCGGTGAGGCCGGCCCAGGGGATGGCGAGGATGCCGATCAGGAGAGCGGCGATGGCCGCTCCGGCCTCGTCGGCGGCAAAGGCGATGCCTGCTCCCTGGCGTGGGCCGCGTCCCGCGAGCTGGGCCATGCCGGGGAAGGCGAGGCCGGTCAGCAGGCCGCTGCCAATAAGCAGTGACGGGACTGCCACCATCGGCATCAGGATGGCGATGCCGGCGGCGACCAGCACGGACAACACGAACCCCGCTACCAGGATCGAGGGCAGGTGCCGTGCCGGGTGGCGCCATCGGCTGGCCGTGGCGGCACCCGCCGCCAGCCCGCCCATGAAGGCCGCTGTGAGGGCGCCGATCTCCGAGTAGACCGAGCCGCGGGTCGCTTGCCAGGAGGCGATCAGGAGCAGCCACCAGCCCATCGAGCTGAAGCCGATGACTACGGCAATCGAGGCGCCTGGCGGTTTCCTTGTGACGGTCGTCGCGAGCAGGGCCAACACACCCACGGCCAAGGCTGCGGCGAGCGGCCAGGCACTGGTGCCCTCGAGCGTGAGCACGAGGCGCAGCAGGGTGGGACGTGCCCGTCCCTCGTGGAGGCCTCCGGCAAGCAGCACCGCGCGGGGGTGGCGGATGGTGTTTGCAGCCCCAACAGCGGTGAGCCGGTCCTCGAGAGGGTGGGCGCGGGCCGGGTCGAGGAGGAGCGGAATCATCTCGGGTATCAGTTCCGACTCCTCGAGGCCGCGGGCAGCCAGGCGCTCGGCGAGGATCCCGGGATCGAGATCGAGATTGGCCTCCGGCCCTCCAGCGATGAGGAGGATCTCCTCGCCTGGGATCGCTGCCATCTTTGGGAAGACCTCGTGGACGGTCGCCGCGAGAACGGACACCAGTTGCCCACCGACGCCGCCGAGGTAGGTATCGGGAACCTCCACACGAAGGACGAGAATTCCCGCCGGGTCCATTCGTGCGCGGCACAGGCGCAGGAACTCCAGGGTGCGGGTTCGGTTGCGGCGCAGGGTCGTCGGGTCGCCGTCGCGGAGGATTACGAGGTCCCACGCGGCGGACCGTGAGATGGCGCGCAGCGGGTCCAAAGCCACTGCCTGCACCCACGGTGTGGAGAGGGCCGCCGTCATTCGCGTTCCGTACCACCCGGGAATCAGCCGCAGGAGCTCCGGGTCCTCTTCCACTACCATCACCTCCTCCACCGGGTGGCGGGCCATGGCCTCGACCGATCCGTCCGCCACGCAGCCGACCGCGAAGACACGACGCGGCTCGGGGTGGAGGAGCATCAGGAGGTGGGCCATCGGTAGGACCGTGTACGGGTCCGGGTAGGAGGCAAGCAAGCGGCCGTCAGCGTAGATGGCGGTCGGCTCTCCGGCCGCCACCTCGAGATGCTGGAGGCGGGTCTCCCGCCAGGCGTGAAGGGCTCCGGGGTTTCCCGACCACTCCCAGCCGGCGCGGGCCAGTAGCTCTCCCGATGGGATGGCTGCCGCCGCGCCTACTAATGCGACAAGGCAGGCGACCACGCGAGAGTGACGCCACAAGACGGCGGCGGCCACCGTTCCCAGGCTCAGGCTGACCGCGGCGGCCGCGCCGAGTTGAACCAGGACCAGGCTGAGGAGGACGCCGCCGACAAGCGCCCCGGCAGCCTCCAACGCGTAGGCCCTGCCCCCGCCCACACCGCCGACCAGGTGGGCAAGCACAGGAAAGGCGAGACCGCCGGCAAACGCCGCCGGGAGCACGGCCACAACCCACAGCCAGGCGGCGCTGGCGGTGGTGATCGCCTCGCCCGCGGACGCTCCGACGAGGGCCGGTGCGGCGCGAAAGACGATCACACCGAGACCGGCGAGCGCGATCACTACCACCGGCAACCAGCGCGCGAGAGTCGGAGATCCCCATCTGACCCCGACACGCGCACCGACGCTCACGCCGGCCAGCCACAAAGCCATCACCGTGCCCCAGGCCAACTCCGAGCCGCCCATAGCCGCCATCGCCTCGCGCAAAAGCAGAGCCTGGGCAATAACGGTCGAAAAGCCGAGGAGAAAGACGGTAGCCCTCGGATCGGCCTCGCGTTGTGGTGAGTTCACGCCCCCATTATGGCGCACCGCAGGCAAGGAGGTTAGAAATTCGGATTTCCCGCCCGCCGTCCGCGGTCTGCGACCGCGGCCACGCGGCCTCGGTCGCCACGCCCTCCGAGAGCAAGCTCTCGTCGGTCGTGGTCGACCTCGCCCGCTGCGCGCCAAACGGCGCGCCGGCGGGCTGCATTCGAGCAAGGCCGCACCCCCCACCTTTATTGTGATCGCGCCGATTCCGGACCTCTGGCCGCGTTTTCCTCCCTTCGCTCGGTCGGGATGGCCGGACGGCCTATCCCTCCCTCGCTCCAGTCGGAGAAAC
>JAOZUP010000283.1 GCA_029938595.1 Thermoanaerobaculales bacterium
TGGCGAAGAGCACCAGCGACACATACTCGCCGCCGCCATAGCGCGACCGCTCGAGAAAGCCGGCCGCCATCATCAGGGCCACCGCCGACGCGGCAAGCATCAGCAGCTTGAAGAAGACCGCCATCTGGTCGACGGCCAGCATGCCGCCGAGAATCACCACTGGCCCGTCAACCGGCCGTCCCACCATCCACACCAGCGCCCCAGTGACGGCCAGCGACGCGACGCCGATAAGACTCAGCGGCCGGACGCCATTTCGGCCCATCGGGATGCCCAGCAAGAGCACCGCGAATCCCGCGATGGCAAGGAAGATCTCAGGCAGAAGAGGTACGAACTCCGCGAGCGTCATCACCTACTCCCCGTGCTCTCCCGCGGCAGGTTCCCCGGGCGCCACAGCGAGCTCGGCCACGCGGCCGGCGGCGCTCTCCGCCTCGGGCATGGCGACCGCCACTCGCTCGAGCACACGATCCACGGTCGGCGCCATGCGGTCCAAGAATGGTTTCGGATAGAGCCCAATCCAGAAGGCGATGGCAATCAGCGGGATCAGGGTCCACTGCTCACGCCGGTTGAGGTCTGCGAGGTCCTTGTTCTTCTCGTTGGTCAGCTCGCCGAAGAACACCCGCTGGTACAGCCATAGCATGTACGCCGCACCGAGCACGATGCCGGAAGCCGCGAACAGCGCCCAAACCCACGAGTGGTTGTAGGCGCCGATGAGGATCAGGAACTCGCCAATGAAGCCGTTCAAGGTCGGCAGTCCGATCGACGACATGGTAATGACGAGGAAGAACGTGGCGTAAATGGGCATCACCTTGGCCAGACCCCCGTACTCCGCGATCATCCGGTTGTGGCGCCGCTCGTACACGATGCCGACGAGAAGGAAGAGCGCGCCGGTGGAAACCCCGTGGTTGAGCATCTGCAGGATCGCACCGCGGAGCCCGGGCTCGTTGAGGGCAAAAAGCCCCAGCATGATGAAGCCCATGTGGCTCACCGATGAGTAGGCGACCAGCTTCTTCATATCCTTCTGCGCCATCGCAACCAGCGCGCCGTATATGATGGCGATGATTGCCAGCACCCCGATCCAACCCACCGCCTTGACAGTCGCTTCGGGCAGCAGCGGCAGTGAGAGGCGGACGAAACCGTAGGTTCCCATCTTCAGGAGGACAGCGGCCAGGATCACCGAGGCCGCGGTTGGCGCTTCCACGTGCGCGTCCGGCAGCCAGGTGTGGAACGGGAACATCGGCACCTTGATGGCAAACCCGACGAAGAAGGCCAGGAAGACCCAGAACTGGACCTCGGAGGGAATCAGCGGCGCGATCGTATACAGGTGCGTAATCGAGAAGGTCGGGACGTTTCCGAGGCCCTGAAGCCCGATCGCGGCAAGCCCGCTGGCATTGTAAAAGTAGAGGGTCAGGATGCCGACCAACATCAGCACCGAGCCGACCAGGGTGTAGAGGAAGAACTTGATCGCAGCATAGAGCCGTCGCGGTCCACCCCAGACGCCGATCAGGAAGTACATGGGGACGAGCATGACCTCCCAAAAAACGTAGAAGAGGATGAAGTCGAGCGAACAGAAGACGCCGAGCATCCCGGTCTGCAGCAGGAGCAACGAGATGTAGTACTCCTTCTTCCGCTCGGTGATCGCGGTGAAGGAGCTGTACACCGCGATGAAGCCGAGGAGGGTGGTGAGCAGGATCAGGAGGACGGAGAACCCGTCAACCCCGAAGATGTACTGCACACCGACCGATGGAATCCAGTCGAACTGGGTGGCAAACTGGAATTCCACACCATCCGGCTTGTAAAGGAACCACAGCGGGATCGAGATCACGAAGTCGAGGCCTGCGACCAGGGTTGCCCACGTCTTGATCCCGGTGGAGTTCTCCTTGTTGATAAATGCCATCATCAACAGCGCGCCCGCCAGCGGCAGGTAGCAGATCATGTTGAGAAGCCAACCGTATTGAAAATCCATCATCGTCCCCTATTTACCTACAGTTTGACGAGGTAGAACACACCGAGCAGAACCGCCGCTCCGAAGACCATCACCATTGCGTATCCCTGGGTGAAACCAACCTGCAGCCGCCGGAACTCCCGGCTCGCCACGTCGTAGCTCTTTGCCACCAGATTGACCGCACCGTCGACCACCTTGAGGTCGAAAACGCCAGAGATGAACGACGAGCCCACGGTCGTGAGCGCGGTGCCGTTGACCACTCCGTCCACCACCCGGGCATCGAACTCCCACAGGAAGCGCGACAGCTTGATGGTGCCCGCGATCACGGTCGCAGCGTAGATCTCGTCGACCCAGTACTTGTTGAGGAGCAACCGGTAAGCGAAACTGAAGCGCTCGGCCAACAGCCGCGGCCGCACGAATGCCCCGGCGCCCATGTAGAAACGATAGGCCAACCAGATCCCGAAGGAGGCCGCAGCAACCGACAGGAGGACCAGACCCCATTCGAGCCCCAGGCTCACCGCGTGATGGCTGAGATGCTCAGCATTCTCCGCCGCGTGGCCGATGGGCAGTATGACCGGCTCGAGGAAGCGCTCTATGAGGTTCCACTCGGGGTGGTGGAAGAGCTTGCCGGGAATGCCGATGAGGCCTCCGAAGATCGAGAGCACGCCGAGCACAACCAGCGGCATGGTCATCGTCCATGGCGACTCGTGAAGGTGATGCTCGGCCTCCTCGCCACCGCGGAACTCGCCGTGGAAGGTCACGAAGACCAACCGGAACATGTAAAAAGCCGTCAGCACCGCCGCCACTACCGCGAGGGCCCAAAGTGCGTAGTACGTCGTGCCGAAGGTGTTGAGATCACCGGCACCGGCCTCGAATGCCTTGGCGAGGATCTCGTCCTTGGAGAAGAATCCGGCGAAGATCGGGATCCCGGAGATCGCCAAGGTGGCGGCGAGGAATGTCCAGTAGGTGGTGGGCATGTACTTCTTGAGGCCGCCCATTTTTCGGATGTCCTGTTCGCCGCCGCAGGCATGAATCACCGACCCCGACCCGAGGAAGAGACAGGCCTTGAAGAAGGCGTGGGTGAGGACGTGGAAGATGGCGGCCACGAAGGCGCCGACCCCGGCGGCGAGGAACATGTAACCGAGCTGGGACACGGTCGAGTAGGCGAGCACCTTTTTGATGTCGTTCTGGACCAGACCAATGGTGGCGGCGATGATCGCGGTGAGGCCGCCGATGATCGCAACCACCAACATCGCGGTCGGGCTCAAGCGGTAGATGACGTTGCAGCGCACCACCATGTAGACACCGGCCGTGACCATGGTCGCGGCGTGGATCAGGGCCGAGACCGGCGTCGGTCCGGCCATGGCGTCGGGCAGCCAGACGTAGAGCGGAATCTGCGCGGACTTGCCGATCGCACCAACGAAGAGCAGGAGGCCGATGACCGTCGCCGCCGCGGCGTAAGTCTCGGGATGGGCCGCAGCGGTCGGAAAGATCTCGGTGAACTCGAGGGTACCGAAAACCATGAAGGTGGCGAAGATGGCGAGCAGGAAGCCCCAATCGCCGATGCGGTTGACGATGAAAGCTTTCATGCCCGCCGCCGCGCACCACTCCTTCTCGAAGTAGAAACCGATCAACAGGTACGAACACAGACCGACGCCCTCCCAGCCGACGAACATCACCGCCATGTTCGAGCCGAGCACCAGCACCAGCATCGAGAACATGAAGAGGTTGAGGTAGGAGAAGTAGCGCGCGTAGGCCCGGTCCGACTCGTCGTGCATGTAACCGATCGAGTAGACATGGATGAGAAAGCCGACAAAAGTGACGAAGGCAACCATCAAGGCCGACACCGGGTCGAGCTGGAAGGAGGCGGCAACATCGACCTCGGCGACACTGCCGTCGAGAATGCGCAGTGAACCGCCCTGGAACCAGCTGAAGAGGCTCACGATGTGGGTGTTGTGAATGCCGAGTTCGAGGGCCCACTGAACGATGGCTGCCCAGCCCAACAACCACGCGAGTCCGGAGCCTGCGATTGCGACCGCGTTGGTGACCGACTTTTGCAGACCCAGCCGGTTGGAGACGAGACCGTTGATGATCGCCCCGAGCAGGGGGAAGATCGGAATCAACCAGATCAGATCGTAGAATTTCATCCCTTAGCTCCGCATCACATCGGCCTCGTCAAGGGAGACCGTGTCCTTGAGCCGGACGAGGGCGATGATCAGACCGAGGCCGATGGCCGCCTCGGCGGCGGCGACGGTGATCACGAAGATCGCCAGCACCTGGCCGGCAAGGTCGTCGAGCCGGTATGAGAAGGCGATCAGGTTGAGGTTGACGGCGTTGAACATCAGCTCGAGCGACATCAGGACCGTGATGAAGTTGCGACGCACCATGACCCCGACCAGGCCGAGACAAAAAATTATCAGCGACAGGACGAGGTAGTGGGTGGCGGTGATGATCACGGCTCCACCCCCTCCCCCGGACCCGACAGGGCGGCGTCGCGGCGGCCGAAGACGATGGCGCCGATCATAGCCACCAGCAGCACCACCGAAACCACCTCGAATGGCACGAGGAACTTTGTGAAGAGCAACCAGCCCACCGCCTCGGTGTTGCCCACCGTCTCGTCTCCGATGGTCTGCAGGGCGGCGACTGCGCCGTCACCCGCGGCCATGGTTCCGAGCAGGATGCCGGCCGCGAGCAGGGCGCCCAGGAGCACACCTCCCAGCACCGCCAGTGGGGCGATGTTTAAAAGGAAGGCATCCTCGGCACGCAGATCCTTGACCTTCACCAGCATGATCACGAAGAGGTAGAGCACCATGATGCCGCCGGCATAGACCAGCACCTGCACCGCGGCAAGAAACTCAGCGTGGCGGAGAATGAAGAGGATGGCCACCATGACGAAGGTCTCGAGCAGGGCCAGCGCCGCGTGCACCGGATTGCGTAGGGTAACAACCCCGACCGCTCCCGCCACTGTGAGTGCGGCAACCAGGAAGAAGAAGATCGCGCCGAAGTTTTCGATCAGGAATCCCATCAGCTCGCTCCTTCGCCGGCCGCTTCGTCGCCGCCCGTTGGAGCGGTCTCCAGCTTTTTCATCGGCGAGGCGGGGTCCTGACCATCGATGGGGAGAACGACCCCCGGGAAGGCCTTCAGCCCATCCCAGTTCGCCAGCCGCTCCTTGTCGTAGTAGAGGCCCTCGTTGCGCTCGTAGACCGTGGCCTCGTAGGTCTTGGTGGTCAGCCAGACGGCCTTGGGTTCGGTCGGGCAGGCCTCCTCGCAGAGACCGCAGAACATGCACCGTTTGACGTCGATGTCGTAGCGGTCGATGATCTTCTTCTTTTTCTTCTTTTCACCCACCATTTCGACCTCGGTGTGGTCGGAAATGAAGATGATATCGATGGGACAGGCCTTGGCGCACAGGTGGCAGTCGATACAGCGCTCGAGGTCGTAGCCGAACATCCCGCGGAACCGATCCTTCGGCTCCATCCGCTTCTCCGGATACTGGATCGTCTCCTTCTTGCGGAAGAGATATCTGCCCGTCACACCCATCCCGGTGAAGAGATCGGTCGGGATCAGTGAATGCACGAAGTCTCCAAAGGTCATTGGCTCATCCCTTCAGGAGCAGGACGCCGAGGGCCACCAGCGCCACGTTGGCCAGCGACAACGGCAACAGCCACTTCCAGCCGATCTGCATGAGCTGGTCGAAACGGTAGCGCGGGAAGGTGCCGCGAAACCAGATGTA
>JAOZUP010000284.1 GCA_029938595.1 Thermoanaerobaculales bacterium
GAGTAGCGTAACTCTCAACTCTCAACTTTTAACTCTCAACTCCCTACCTATTCGAAAGGTGGGAACGCCTTGTTAACTTGCTCAGCCGTCGGTTGCCTGGTCGGAATCGCTCAACACATACCGGGCAAGCGCATACAGATCGTCGTCGCTGGTGTCGGGAAACGCGGGCATCACGATGGGGTATTTTTCGGCCATGTACTTGAGCCGCGGGTTGGCCGCCACGACCTCCTTCGGGTTCTTGAAGTATTCGACCAGGCTCTCCTCCCGCCATCGGTCCTGGAGGTTGTCGAGCGGTGGCCCGGAGCGTAGGCCTTCGCGCTCATTCCCGTGGCACTTGGCACAGCCGAGATCGACGTAGAAGGCCTCCGGTGTGCCGGGCGCCGGCCCCGATGCTCCGCATGCGGCGAGCAGCAGAATGGCCGGGGCGGCGACGGCGAAGGATGCGTACACGATTCGGGTTGCTTTCATTTCCCCTCCTTGAACCCGGTGAGAAGACCGGATCAGTCACCCACCAGGTGGTCCACCTTGGCGGAGCAGATGAAATCGTTGTCGGAGATGCCGCCGATGGAGTGGGTGTTGTAGCGCAGGGTGCAGGAGTCGTAACCCACGATCATCTCCGGATGGTGGTCCTCGCGGTGCGAAATCCACGCCACCGCGTTGACGAAGGCCATCGTCTGGTAGTGATCTTCGAACTGAAAGGTCTTCGTCAGCTCACCATCGGCGATCTCCCAGCCCTCGGCGTGGCTCAGCTTGTGCTCGAGATCGTGGCCGGTCAAAGGTGGGGTGCCGGGCGGCAGCGGCCGGCACGTCATCATAAGTAGCTCGTTGTCACACATGGCGAATCCTCCGGCGTGATTTTATCCGATTCCGAACGATGGCGGAGCTTGATATTCGTTAATTTTTAGGTTAGCCTAAAAATTGTATGAAAAAGACGCTTGTGAAACGTGACGAAGAGGGGAGCCGGCTGGTTCTTTCAGAGGCCCAGGAAGATTATCTCAAGCAGATCTTCATCCTTGGCGAAGGTCGGCAGAAGGTTGGTACCCAGGCTCTCGCTCATCGGCTCGAGGTACGACCCGCATCCGTGACTGAGATGGTGGGCCGGCTCGCCCAGCTCGGTCTGGTGGTGCACGCCCGATACCGGGGCGTCAGCCTGACGGAATCCGGGCGGCGGGTGGCGTTGGAGATGCTTCGCCACCACCGGCTTCTCGAGACCTTCCTCGTGGAGATGCTGGGTTACGGCTGGGACCAGGTCCACGAGGAGGCGGAGCGGCTCGAGCACGTGATTTCGGAGCGGTTCGAGGCTCGGATCGCCGAGGCCATGGGGCACCCGACCCGCGACCCGCACGGCGATCCCATTCCAACGGCGGACCTGAGCATGCCCCCGGAGGCCACACCGATGTCCCTGGCCGAGCTCCCTGCCGGGGAAAGCGGCACGTTGGCCCGGGTGGGCGCCCAGGACCGGGAGAACCTCGACCTGCTGGGTCGCCTCGGGCTCGCGCCGGGCAGCTCGATAGAGGTGATCGCGGCCGAGGGAACTGCACTCAGGGTGCGGGCAGGGGGTGAGAGCTTCCTTTTGCCTGGATTTCTGGCCGAGAGGCTGTGGATGGAGGATGAGTGAATGAGACTCAGAAGAATCTTAATTCTGGCGGTAGTGGCTGCCGTGTCGGCTTGCGGCGATCATGTTACGGCGCCCGAGGAAAACGGCGGGCTTCGGGTCGTCGCGACAACGACTATCGTCGGTGACTTGGTGCGCACGATCGGAGGGCCCGAGGTGCAGCTCGAGGTCCTCATGGGCCCGGGAGTCGATCCCCATCTGTACAAGGCCTCGGCTGGTGATGTGCGTCGGATGAGCTCGGCGGAGGCGATCTTTTTCAACGGCCTCCACCTCGAGGGGAAGATGACCGAAGTGATGGAGCGCATGGGCGAACGCGGGGTGACGACGGTGGCGGTTGGTGAGTGCCTGCCTGCCGAGGAGCTGATCACGTCGGCCGCCTTCTCAGGGTTGCACGATCCCCACGTTTGGTTCGACGTTGGTCTGTGGGCTCGAGCGACGCACTGTGTGGCCGACGCGCTGGCCGAGCTCGTCCCCGCCCACGCCGATGCCATTCGAAATCGAGCGCAGGCCTATCGCGATGAGTTGACGGCGTTTGACGGCTGGGTGCACGAGCGTGTGGGAGACCTCGAGCCCGAGCAGCGCGTGTTGGTGACCGCCCATGACGCCTTTTCGTACTTCGGCCGCGCCTACGGTTTCGAGGTCTACGGCCTGCTCGGGGTGAGCACGGCCTCAGAGGCCGGAACCTCGGACGTCAAGAAGTTGGCTCACTTCATCGCCGAGCGCCGCGTGCCGGCGATCTTTGTCGAAACATCGGTGCCGCCGCGGTACGTGCAGGCACTCAAAGAGGCAGTGGAGGCCCGGGGATTCGCGGTTGAGATCGGCGGCACCCTTTTCTCCGATTCCCTCGGAGACCAGGGGGCGCCGGCCGGAACCTATGTCGGAACCGTGCGCGCCAACGTGGAGACGATCGTGACCGCGCTAAGCGAAACCCAATGACGGGAACAGGACTCTCGTTGACGCTCGACCTGCTCCTGGGTACGGGTCTATCGTGGCGGTTGGGAGGATGATGATGCAGGACGCGGGGAGCGGGTGGGCGCTCGAGGTCGAGGATCTCACGGTTGCCTATGCCGACCAGCCGGTGCTCTGGGACGTGGATCTCCAGGTTCCGGCGGGGGTGAAGATGGCGATCATCGGCCCCAACGGGGCCGGCAAGAGCACCCTTGTCAAGGCCGCCATGGGCTTGGTTCGGCCGGTGGCCGGCGAGGTGCGCATTTTCGGGCGGCCGCGGGAAAGTGCGCGGGGACAGATCGCCTACGTTCCTCAGCGAGCCACCCTGTCCTGGGATTTTCCAACCGATGTTCTCGATGTGGTCACCATGGGGACCTACGGCCGTCTGGGCTGGTTTCACCGAAGCGGTGCCGTCCAACGGCAGCTGGCGGAGGCAGCTCTCGAGCAGGTGGGAATGACTGCGTTTCTGAGAAGGCCGATCGCCGAGCTCTCGGGAGGGCAACAGCAGCGGGTCCTGCTCGGCCGCGCCCTGGTCCAGGATGCGCCGATCAACATCCTCGATGAACCGTTTCAGGGCGTGGATGCACCGACCGAACGGGCGATCATCGGCGTTCTTGACGGTCTTGCAGAGGAGGGGAAGACGATTATCGTCGTGCACCACGACCTTCAGACCGTCCCCGAGTATTTCGACTCGGTGCTGCTGCTCAACGTACGAGCGATCGACTCCGGTCCGGTGAGCGAGGTCTTCACCGAAGAAAACCTGCGTCTGACCTTCGGCGGGCGGGTCGGCGTTTTGGAGACGCGGGAGATCGAGGTCTGATGGACCTCTTCGGCGACTACACCCTGCGGCTTGTCGCCTTCGGTTCCGCGGTGCTTGGAGCAACAAGCGGCGCCCTCGGGTCCTTTGCCTATCTTCGCCGCCAGAGCCTGCTCGGTGATGCGGTCAGCCACGCCGCTCTACCGGGGATCGCCATCGCCTTCCTGCTCACCGGTTCCAAGGCCCCGCTGGTGCTGATGGTCGGTGCAGGGTTGGCCGGGTGGATTGGCACGCTGGTGGTGCGGGCGGTGGTTGGACGCTCGAGGGTTCCCTATGACAGCGCCCTGGGGATTGTCCTGTCGGTTTTCTTCGGTGTGGGGCTGGTCCTCCTCACCTTCATCCAGAAGCAGCCGAACGCGGCCCAGGCTGGCCTCGATTCGTTCCTCTTCGGGCAGGCAGCGTCGCTGCTTCGTCAGGACGTGGTGACGATGACCGTGCTCGCCGCGGCGGCGCTGATGATCCTCGGCTTGCTGTGGAAGGAGTTCAAGCTCTTGAGCTTTGACCCCGACTTTGCCTCCAGCCTTGGTTTTCCCGTACAACGTCTTGACGGTCTCCTTACCCTCCTCCTGGTGGTGGCCATCGTCATCGGCCTGCAGACGGTCGGCGTGGTGCTGATGAGCGCGATGATCGTGGCTCCCGCGGCGGCCGCCCGCCAGTGGAGCCGACGCCTTTTACCGATGGTCTTGCTCGCTGCATCGATCGGGATCTTTTCCGGTGTCGCCGGGTCCGTAATGTCCTCGATCGTACCGCGCCTTCCCACCGGTCCGACCATCGTGCTCGTGCTCAGCGCCGTTGTCGTGGGCTCGCTGATGTTGGCGCCTCGGCGGGGGCTGGTGTGGCGTTTCCTGCGTCTCGGACGTCTGCTCCGAGCGCCAGATCTCGATCCAGTGCTGATGCACCTCTATGCCCTGTCGCTGCAACACGCGAGCGACCCGGAGCACGGCCACAAGATCGCGGTCCTGCGCACGATGAGCCCGAGCGGGGCCGATGTTGGTACGGCCCTCGAGGGCCTCGCGGACCGCGGCCTTGCTCAACAAACCGGTGATGGCCTGTGGGCGCCGACCCCGATCGGTCGGCGGGAGGCGGAGCGGGTTCTCGATCGCGAGGCAGAATCATGAGCCCGGAACTGGAGATCGTCCTCATCGGGGTCGTCACCGCGGTGGCGGCGGCGCTGCCCGGAACCTACCTGGTGCTGCGGCGCACGGCACTTGTTTCAGACGCGATCTCGCACGCCATCTTGCCCGGCATCGTGGTCGCGTTCTTTTTCACCCACGATCTGAACTCGCCCCTGCTGCTGGTCGCCGCGGCGGCTACAGGCGTGCTGGCCGTGGTCCTCATTGAAGCGCTGATCCGGTCACGGCTGGTTCCGGAGGACGCCTCCATAGGCCTCGTCTTTCCGGCTCTCTTCTCGATCGGCGTGATTCTCATTTCGCGTTACGCGGGTGGCGTCCACCTTGACACCGACTCGGTGCTTCTCGGCGAGCTCGCCTTCGCGCCATTTGACCGGCTGGTCCTGAACGGTGTTGACCTCGGCCCGCGCGCCCTGTGGACGATGGGGGCGATTCTGATCCTCAACCTGGTAGTGATCGGTCTGGCATGGAAGGAGCTCAAGCTCGCGACGGTCGATGCGAGCCTCGCCGCCTTGCTCGGTTTCTCGCCGGCACTGATCCACTACTCACTGATGACCATGGTGTCGATCACTGCAGTTGGGGCCTTCGACGCCGTGGGTTCGATCCTGGTGGTGGCGCTGATGATCGCCCCTCCGGCCACCGCCTATCTGCTGGTGGACCGCTTCGCGCCGATGCTGTGGCTCGGGGCCATCGTGGCGGCGGCAAGCGCTGTCCTCGGCTATGGCGTGGCATTCCTCCTCGATGTTTCGATCGCGGGCTCGATGGCCGGCGCCTGTGGTCTGTTCTTTTTGATCGCATTCTTGTTCGCGCCCCGCCGAGGGCTGCTTGCCCAGGGGCGGCGGCGTGCGGTACAGCGCCTCGACCTTGGTGTTCGCATGCTGGTTGTCCACCTGCTCCACCACCAGGACACCGAGGCGGCCGAGGAGGAGTGCGGTCTGCCGAGACTCCATCATCACCTGAAGTGGAGCGTGGGGCGTACCCAACAGGTGGTTCGGGAGGCCGAGCGGAGAACCCTCGTTGAACGCAGTGGCGAGCTGCTGCGCGCCACTGATACCGGTCGCCGTCTGGCTGAAGCTGCGGTCACCGGCGAATTCTTAATTCTCAATTCAGCCTCTTGCAAAAACCGAGGGCCAAAGTTGGTTTGAGGCGAA
>JAOZUP010000285.1:0-1227 GCA_029938595.1 Thermoanaerobaculales bacterium
TGCCCTAAAGGACCCGCCTACAGGTCTCCTGGCAGCCTTTGTAGGCGGGTCCTTTAGGGCCCGCCACCAGATCGTTTGTGCAAGGCAATCAGAATCGGTGAACCTGAGTCATCCGGAGACTCACGTATTGCGTTTCTGCCGTAGAATCGGAGCATGACGGACTGGCTAAGGCAGATTGACGATACGCTGGGGCAGTACTTTGGAATCTCGGCGCTCACGGTCGACAAAGTCGTGTGGACCATCGCGATCGGGTTGCTCTTCCTCATGCTCCGGCGGGCGGCTGTCCACGTACTCAGCCGGCGCCTCGACGACACTGCCAGGCGGTACATTGCGGTCAAGACCGTCAACTACCTGCTCGGGATCGTGGCGGTGCTGGCACTGCTGCGGATCTGGCTGGGTGGCGTCACTGGCCTCGCGGCGTCGATCGGCATCATCTCGGCCGGCATCGCGATCGCCCTCCATGCGCCGCTCACCAACTTCGCCGGCTGGATCTTCCTGACCGTTCGGCGGCCGTTCACGGTTGGCGACCGGATCCAGATCGGTGACCATGCCGGAGACGTCATCGACCTCAGGCTCTTCGCCTTCTCGCTGGTGGAGATCGGGAACTGGGTGGATGCCGACCAAAGCACCGGCCGCATCCTCCACATCCCCAACGGAAAGGTCTTCACCGAGACGGTCGCCAACTATACCCAGGGCTTCAACTTCATCTGGGACGAGATCCCTGTCACCGTCACCTTCGAGAGTGATTGGCGCAAGGCGAAGGAGCTGCTGACCGAAATATCGAAAAAGCATGCGGTACTGACCAGCGATGAGGCCGCGCGCCAGGTGCGGGAGGCGGCAAGCACCTACCTGATCAAGTACGAGCACCTGACCCCCATCGTCTGGACCTCGGTGGTGGACATCGGGGTGACTCTGACGATTCGCTTCCTCAGCGACCCGCGTCGCCGAAGGTCGGCCGAGGCTGCGATTTGGGAGGACATCCTCGACGCCTTTGCCGCCGCCGAGGACATCGATTTCGCGTATCCGACGCATCGCTTCTACGACAACGTCACCGAGGGCAAGCCGGGAGCGAGGGCTGAGCCAGAACCCGGGCGGGGATAAACCCTACCCCTACGAGTCGTGTGACGTAACGACCCGGATCTTCGTAGGGGAGGGGTTCATCCCCTCCCTTTCCGAATAGCCGAAGATACGAGAAGGACCCTGAAGGTGGGCTGAAGCCCACCCTAC
>JAOZUP010000285.1:1327-5641 GCA_029938595.1 Thermoanaerobaculales bacterium
CTGCGGTACTCGATGAGATCGCCCGGGGTGCAGTTCAGCGTCTCGCAGAGTTTCTCCAGGGTCGAGAATCTGATCGCCTTCGCCTTGCCGGTCTTCAACACCGAAAGGTTCTGGATCGAGATGCCGACCCGGTCCGAAAGCTCGGTGAGCTTCATTTTTTGTTTGGCCAGTTCCACGTCGAGATTGATGATGATCGGCATGAGATCCTCAGATCGTCAGATCGAGCTCAGCCTTCATCAGGCTGCGCTCTTTGAGAAGGATTCCGTACTGGCGGGTGAGGAACGCCAGGATGAGCGCGGCGAAACCGAAGGCCTGCGGGAGGAGGAGTCGGGCGAGCTCGACGGCGCCCAGCCGCCAGCCGGACACGGAAAAGGGCAGGAAGGCGTCGCTCAGGAAGAAGGCCGGGAGGAAAAGAAAGTCCAGCAGGCAGCTGATCACCAGCAGTCGCGTCAGAGTCGTGAGGACCGGAACAAGACAATCGGCGAGAGCCGGCGAATCTCCCTCGGTTCGGAGAATCGAAAGAGCTTGTGCGCCCTTCCAGTAGATCCGGACCCACATCAATGCTCGGACGAGCCCGAGCACGACCGCGAGAGAGATAAGCACAGTGATTGTCGTCGAGGTGGTGAGCCGGACCCGAGGCCACACGTTGACGATGTACATCAGAAGGCCGACGCCCTGGAAGAGAATGATGGCCAGGTAGAGACCGGCGTAGAACCGGAACACCTTTTCGAGCGGGTTGAAAAACGCGTGGTGAGTCATGGTTTCTGCCTCCCTTTCGTGGCCGCTCCCTCTGGGATGCGGTCATCCTTCCTTATAGGGCCTGAAAACATGTTTGTCAATCAAAATTACATGAAAAACATTAAAAATTGCTCGTTTCCCACGATCTCGGGCTAGACTGTGCTGGTGAAGAAAGAAACTCGAAGACTCGCGCGAGAGCGCAAGACGGTACGGGCGATGATTGAGATGTATTGTGCCGATCACCACGGTGGTGACGGATTGTGCCGGGAGTGTGCGGAGCTGGCCGACTACGCCGACCGGCGTCTCGATCACTGCCCCTACGGACCTGACAAACCCACCTGCACCAGTTGCCCGATCCACTGCTACCGGCCGGAGCCCCGGGAGAGAATGCGCGAGGTGATGCGGTATGCCGGGCCGCGGATGCTCCGCAAACACCCGTACCTCGCCATCATGCACCTCATCGACGACCGTCGACCGGCGCCGCCGTTGCCGGAATAGCCCGTCCAGGACCTCCGTCTGGTAGGATCCCGCGGCGGGTGAGATTCCTGCAGAAGGGTGTTACAGCAGTATGTCGCGATGGCTCAAGATCGTCGGAATTGCGCTGATTGTCGTGGTCCTGTTTGCGGGCGGGCTGGCGGGATGGATGTACCGCACGGTCCTGCGGAGCCTGCCGCTGGTCGATGGCGAAGTCGAGGTTGCGGGACTGTCATCCGCTGTCACCATCGAGCGCGACGCCCTCGGAGTGCCGACGATTCGTGGCGAGGACCGCCTCGACATCTCGCGGGCGCTTGGTTTCCTCCATGCCCAGGAGAGGTTTTTCCAGATGGATCTGCTGCGCCGAAGGGCCGCAGGGGAGCTGGCGGAGCTCTTCGGTGCCGCCGCCCTCGATGCAGATCGGGCGAGCCGTGTTCACCGCTTTCGCCGCCGCGCCCGCGAACGGGTGGCCGAGCTGTCGGAAGCTGAACGGCGGCTGTTGACGGCGTACTCGGGAGGGGTGAATGAGGGCCTCGACGCGCTCGGATCGAAGCCTTTCGAGTATCTGATGCTGCAAACCGAACCGGCGCCGTGGCGGGAGGAGGATTCGGTGCTGGTGCTCTTCGCCATGTACTTCGTTCTCAACGACTCGACCGGCAGTCGCGAATCGGACATGGGCCTGATCCAGGACGTGCTGCCGGCGGAGTTGGCCGAATTCCTGGCGCCGATGGGCACCGAGTGGGACGCTCCTATTGTCGGCGAGGCCTTCGAGACCCCGCCGATCCCTAGTGTTGTGGGTCCGATGGATGACGTTGTGGCTGCTTCATACGACGGCTCCCAGGCTGAGGTCCTTGAAGCTGTGGCGTTGGTTGGGAGTAACAACTGGGCGGTTGCCGGCTCGCGCACCGCCGACGGCCAGGCCATCTTTGCCAACGACATGCACCTGGGAATGGCGGTCCCCAATACCTGGTACCGGGTCTTGCTCGAGTGGCCGGCCGGCGACGGGTGCGGGCCGGTTCACCGGCTCGTTGGAGTCACGCTGCCCGGCTCTCCGGCGGTCGTCGCCGGCAGCAACACCCGGGTCGCGTGGGGCTTTACCAACTCGCAGGGCGATTGGTCGGATCTCGTGATCGTCGAGGTGGACCCAGCCAATCCCGACCGCTACCGCACGCCGGACGGCTGGCGGGAGGTGGAAAGCCATTCCGAAACCATCGCGGTGCTGGACGGCGAGCCCGAGGTGATCGAGATCAGATCGACGATCTGGGGACCGATCGTGGACTTGGATCATCGCGGCAGGCCGCGGGCGATTCGCTGGATCGCCCACGACCCCGGCGGCGCCAACCTCGGACAGTTCGCCCTCGAGCGCGTCGCGTCAGTAGAAGAGGCAGTGGATGCCGCCAATCGCATAGGGATGCCACCCCAGAACTTCGTGTGTGCCGATTCGAGCGGCAGCATTGGCTGGACCATCATCGGCAGGATCCCGCGCCGGATCGGTTTCTCCGGCAGGGTACCGACATCGTGGGCCGACGGCACCCGCGGCTGGGACGGCTGGCTCGAGCCCGGGGAGTATCCGCGTGTAATCGATCCACCGGACGGGATCATTTGGACCGCGAATTCGCGAGTCGTCGACGGCGAGATGTTGGAGATCATCGGCCACGGTGGTTATGACCTGGGCGCACGCGCGCGGCAGATCCGGGACGACCTGCTCGCGCTCGAAAAACCGGATGAAGAGGACATGCTGAAGGTGCAGCTGGACGACCGGGCCCTCTTTTTGGATCGGTGGCGGGGGTTCCTGCTCGATCTCCTGGACGAGGAGGCGGTGCGCGGCGAACCGAAGCGCACCGAGTTTCGTGATCTCATCGAGGGCACGTGGACCGGGCGCGCCAGCGTCGATTCGACGGCCTTCCGTCTGGTCAGGGCATTTCGTTTGTTCACCTTCGAGAGGGTCTACGAGTGGTTGACGGCCCCTTGCGAGACTGCGGACGAGGGCTTCAACATCTACCGGATTCATCAGGCAGAGGGCCCCTTGTGGCGATTGGTGACCGAGCAGCCCGCACACCTGCTGGATCCGAGCTACGAGTCGTGGCGGGAAGCGCTGCTCGCGGTGGTCGACTCGACCATCGAGCACTTCGAGACGGAGGTCGGTGGTGAACTGGCGGCCCAGACCTGGGGCGCTCGTAACACCCTGTCGATGCGCCACCCGCTGAGTCGCGCGGTCCCCACTCTTGGTCGATGGCTCGACATGCCGCGGACAGCATTGCCCGGGGACAGTCACATGCCGCGGGTGCAGTCCCCCGGCTGGGGTGCATCGGAAAGGCTGGCCGTGTCGCCGGGGCGCGAGGACGAGGGGTACTTCCACATGCCGGCGGGCCAGAGCGGACATCCCTTGTCGCCATATTTTGGTGCCGGACACGATGCCTGGGAAGAAGGCCGGCCGACGCCGCTGCTTCCAGGGCCGACCGAGACCGTGCTGATGCTGGTTCCATCGTCTGATTGAATCTGCGGCTCCCGTACAATGCATGAGACACGAAGAGCGCTGTGGAGGAACAAAATGACCCTCAAACATGATGTCGAGATGATGAGACGGCGGCGGAGGCGCGAGCTCGCAATCATGACGCTCCTCATCCTGCTGGCGATCGCCGGATGCTCGACGTCGTCGAGTGATTCCACTGATACATCGAGGGCGAATTTCGTCCGGGATCCCTTTCGGGTGTGGGCCGCGATCGAGCTCGCGGTGATCGAAATCGAGTACCGCGTCGAGGAGTCCGATGAGATGCAGGGTACCGTGCGCGCGGTTTCGAACACCGGCGGCAAGGGCCCGGAGATCGTCCTCGACATCAGCCAGGTGGGGCACAGTAGCGACCAGGTTAGCGTCTATGTCAAACCTTCGTTCAGCGAAGCTGGAGGGACCGGCGACCCGGATCTACTCGAGACGGCCGCCGCAGAATTCATGAAACACCTCAATGACCTGCTGAACGGTTGATCGTCAGCCGCGGCTGGAAGCTGGTGTAGCCGCGAATCGGCAACAGATTCATAGCTTGGGGCGTGAGCCCAAGGAATAGGGCAGGACGCCATTCCATCAAGCCGCGAAGCGGCGACAGA
>JAOZUP010000286.1 GCA_029938595.1 Thermoanaerobaculales bacterium
AAGCTTCCTAACTTCCTAACCTCCTAACCTTTCCGCTTGGTAAAGCAGAGCCCCGACCATGTGGCGTCGATGGCGGCGATCTTGAAGTCGACGAGACCTGTGGCGAGGCCGGTAGAGCGGATGCGGTTCTGAGTGACGTTGGTGACGATGCCCGAGGTCTTTTTGGGCCAGCAGACCCACAGCCGGCCGTCTCCGGCGACCTCGGCCATATGTTTGATCCCGTCCTCGAGAGCATCGAGCGACTGCACGAACCACAGGGTGACCTGGGCGCCGGCGCCGGCCGCCTGTTGAAAACTGACCCCTTCGGGGAGCTTGCCGAGGGTCGTGACGAAGCCGTCGGGTGCATCGATCAGCGCCACCGTCGAGCCCGGTTTGATGCCAAGCTTCTCGGGCAACGGAGTGCCCGAGTAGCCGGCGAGGTTGGAGGAGGGGACGACGGGTTTGGTCGGCGGGTTGGCGATAGCCCGCGCCACCGCCTCCGCCATCTCCATCCGTGTCGTGTAGACCGCGTCGGGCAGTACCTCTCGGGTGCGGGCGATTTTCTCCTTGGCGCCGTCCACGAAAACGAGAGGGATCTTGCGCGTGCTGGCGCGGATGCGGAGGGCAACCCCCACATCGCGACCCTGGGCGGGAAGACGACCGAGGTCGATGACCAGCGCAGCCGGCGGCTTGTCTCCAAGCTCACGAAGCGTCGACGTATCGAAGACCCCGGTACCAACCGCGAAACCCGCGGCCTCGAGCTCACTTTTCAGCTCCGAGGCACGGTCGTCGTGCCAGCAGATCAGACGGATGGAAGGGCGTTGGTTGTTCATTGGGGGATTTTACGATAGCTGAATTAGGAATTAGGAATTAGGAATGCCGCCCGTCCACCCGCACGATTGCTATCGCTATCGCTATCGCTATCGCTATCGGGATCGCTATCGGGATCGCTATCGCTATCGACCCTGAAGGCTCCGGTTCGCCTTTCGATACCGATAGCGATTGCGATAGCGATACCGATGGAGAGCACGGGCACGGACACGCGCCCAAGAGATGGATACTCGCCCGAGGAAGGCCTTGCTACAGTGTGAACCGGCAGGACAGGGAGAAGGCATGAAACCAGAAGAAAAGGATCTCCTCGAGAAGCTTCTCACCGAGAACAGGGTGCTGTCGCTCGGGCTGACAGTGGACGGCCGGCCCCACGTGGGCCTGCTGCCGTTCGTCGTTGCCGACGATCGCCAGTCGGTGCTGGTGCATGCGTCGCAGCTCGCCCGCCACAGCCGCGGCCTGCAACCCGGCTCGCCGTTCAGCATCCTCATCCACGCCGCCGATCATCCCGACGCCGACCCGCTCCAGCTCACGAGGGTATCGATCTCGGGCACCGTCCAGCACGTGGCCCAGGTTGACGCGGATTACGAGGCGTCACGCGAGGCCTTCATCGATCATTTCCCGTCCTCAGAGCTCACATTCACTCTCGGCGATTTCAACCTCTATCGGTTGCACTTCGAACGGGGCCGGTTGGTGTCGGGCTTCGCCCGTGCCATTACCCTCGGCCCGGATTCGTTCGCGGAGTTGACTAAAACCTAGCCCGCACTTCTCACGAGGTTCCTGCTGCGGGCTTTTCGGCCCCCCCATTAAGTGGACGAAAAAAAGCCCCGAAGGGGCGTCAGATTCATAGCCTGGGGCGTGAGCCCCAGGACAGCAACGCCCAACCCCGATGAGCCCTGAAGGGGCGACAGACCAAAGCTTCGTTGTGAGTTGAAGACATTGATCTCCCAGTGTCGGTCGCCGCTTCCCGGCTCGTTGTTTTTTTCCCTCCACCTAACCCTGGGGCTGACGGCCCAGGCTAAATATCTTCCGCTGCTTCGCGGCTGTGGGTTCTCGACCGACAATCATGTACGCCTTCGAGGCATCGCCCCTCAACTGACAGCGCTGACGCACAACCTGACGGTCTCGCGCCGCAACCTCATGATCAATGCGGGCTGGCGAGCTCCTTCTGGCGCCGGCCGAGCCACAGACCGACTCCGAGCCACGCCGCGGCCAGCGGTGCCGCCACCATCGAGATCGCCGCCGCGCCGAGCCCGAGCGCCCCCAGGGCGGCGTATGACCAGGCGCCAACTTGGTCGCCGAAACGATAGACGAAGGTGTCGATGAAGTTCTTGGCCTTGTACTTGGCCTCGCGCGGGATCACGGTGTAGAGCATCTCGCGGCAGGGGCGGGCGACGGCGTAGTTGCTGGACCGACGAAGCACCTGGAAGACCGCGATGGTCATCAGCGTGGGTGCGAAGCCGACAGCGGCAAACCCGAGCACGCAGACCAGCGGCAGAGCGGCAAGAGCCAGGGCGATGCCGATCCGGCGGACAATTCGACCGGTGAGGAAGACCTGCGTCATGACGGTCAGAATGTTGACTGCAAGGTCGATGCGGGCGAAGAAGACGGTGCGAGCGGCGCGGTCGGCGAAACTCGCCTCGACAATCTCCGCCTGCTGGAAGTAAAGGAAGGTGGCGGTGATGGTGTAGAGCAGCATGTAGCCGGCGATGCCCAGGAGATAGGGTGAAGTGCAGACGGTTCGGATCCCGTCGAGCACACCCCCGCCCAGCGGTCGATCATCGCCGCCGGCGTCCCTGGCCTCGGGCTCCGGAGTGGTGGCCATCAGCCGGTTTGCCGCGATGGCCGCTAATACCAGCAGCGCCACCGACAGTAGGAGAAGGTTCGTCGGCGTGATGCGGGAGGCGAGGAACGCCGTGGTCGCCGAGCCGGCCACGGCGCCGCCCGTTCCGCCCACCGCCACAAAACCGAATAACCGCTTGGCTTGTACGGGTCGGAACAAATCGGCCATAAGCGACCAGAAGATCGAGACTACGAAGAGATTGAAGATGGAGGTCCAGACGAAGAAGATCCGGCCGACCCAGATATCCTCTGTGCTTGGCAGGATCCTGAAGAGCAGCCAGAAGAACACCAGATTGACGGCAAAGAAACCGTAGGAGAGCGGTATGAAGATGCGCCGCGGAAGGCGCGATACGAGGGTGGTGAAGAGGGGGTGGAACAGCAGCATGCCGACGAGGGTGCCGAGGAAGAGCCAGGGGAGGTTGCGGACACCGCCGGCGACACCCATCTCGTCGCGAATCGGTCGGATCACGAAATAGGCAGCCAGAACGAAGAAGAAGTAAAGACAGGCCCACAGCATGGGCGTGACTTCATCCTCCTCCACAGAAACGACACGAGTCAGAAAGCCCATGGGACCGAATTAGGAATTAGGAATGAGGAATTAGGAATGCCGCCCAACCTCCAATTTGATTTCAAATTTCGGCCTTCGGATTTTCCATCCATATACCTGTCACGATGCGGGGAAAGCGTGCTCACTGGAGGTGGCATCCCGATTCGCCGCGAATCGGCGTGCCCGGCATCCTCTCCTAACTCTTCTTTCCAAACTCCTCACTCTGAATTCTCCCTGTTGTGCCACGCCTCGAGGACTTTCTCCTCGAGCTCGCTGGGGCAGCCGGCGCGAGCCTTCGCCCGGCGGTCCGCGGGTAGCGAGTTCCAGTACTCGATGGTGGCGGTCGCGGTGTCGGCAAGCGGACGGAAGGTGAGACCGGCTTCGAGGGCGCGGTCGATGCTCGAGGTCGAGAATCCGGCGTACTCACCGATCGGCGGCACCCACACCGTCATGTGCGACCAGGGCTGGACCTCGTGCTCCTCGAGGAAGTCCGCGTCAACCCAGGTGAAGGAGATGTCGTTCGAGACGGTGGCGCGGATCCCGTACAGCATTCCGGCGATACTCATGGGAGAGCGCGGGCCGACGCCGTTGAAGATGCCGGTGGTGCCGTGCTCGACCAGGTGGATGTACCATTCGCCGAGGTCCCGAGCGTCGATGAACTGTACCGGGTCGTTGGGGTCGCCGGGCGCCATGACTTCGCCGCCCTTGAAGATCCGCACCGGCCAGTAGCTGAAACGGTCGGAATAGTCGCCGGGACCGACAATAAGCCCAGGGCGCACCACGCAACTGCGCTCGTCGGTGAAGGCCGTGCGCGCCTCTTCTTCGCAGCGGGCCTTCAGGGGGCCGTAATTCTCGCCGGTGATTTCCTTGGTGGTCTTCACCGCAGCTTCGTCCTCGGGCGAAATCGTCCCGACCGGCGCGGTCTCGTCGGCGCCCGGTGTCGAGCTGTCGGCGTATGCGGAAACAGACGACGTGTAGAGGTAGTAATCGGCGGCGTCCTTGAGTAGCCCCGCCGATGCCGCCACCCAGCGCGGGATGGAGGCCGTGTTGTCGATGACCGCGTCCCAGCGGCGGCCGGCGGCCACTGCATCCTCGAGGGCGGTGAGGTTGTCGTCTCGGTCGCCCCTGAGTTTCTCGAGGTCGGGGAAGAGATGGGAATTGGTCTTGCCGCGGTTGAAGAGAGTGATCTCGTGGCCGCGGGCGACCGCGTACCTCACCATCGGCGGTCCGATGAGGCCGGTGCCGCCGAGGACGAGGATCTTCAGCGGCTCTCGGGCCGAGCCGACGTCTGACTCGGCGCGCTTTGCGAGGCCAAGGCCGACGGCGCCGCCGGCAAGGATGGACAATTGGACAAAATCTCTGCGCGAAGTTGACATGATGGTTTCCTTTCATCTCCGTACGGAAGGAGTATACGGATACACATCGCGAGTGTTGAGTTTTGAGTTAGGAGGTTAGGAAGTTAGGAAGTTAGGCGGTCAGGTACTTCAACCCTCACTTCCTCACTTCCTCACCTTCTAACCTTCTAACCTCCTAACCTCCTAACCCCTGGCCCCTGAACCCTGTACCCTGTACCCGGTTTGGGGGGGGGTTCCATGGCGAAATTGGATGGCAAGGTGGCGTTCATCACCGGCGCATCGTCGGGGATTGGCGCCGCAATGGCGCGCGAGTTCGCCAGGCGCGGTGCGGATGTGGTGCTGCTGGCGCGGCGATGGGAACGGTTGGAGGCGCTCGCGCTCGAGGTACGGGCGCGCGGCCGCAAGGCCATCACGGTGCGGTGCGACGTCACGGTCGATGGCGACCTCGAAGCCGCGGTGGAGAAGACGCTCGCCGAGCTCGGTCGCATCGACTGGGTGGTGGCCAACGCGGGCTTCGGTGTTGCGGGCGCGGTCCACAAGCTCTCGATCGAGGACTTCCGGCACCAGTTCGAGACTAACGTTTTCGGGGTTCTGCGCACCGTTCATGCGACCCGCGAGGCGCTGATCGCTTCCCGTGGTGGCATCGCCATCATGGGCAGCGTCATGAGCTACATCGCGCTTCCGATCAGCGCGCCCTACTCAATGTCCAAGCACGCGGTGCGGGCGTTGGCCGGGTCGCTGCGCGCCGAGGTGTCCAAGTACGGGGTGGCGGTGACCCTGCTTGCACCCGGCTTTGTGGACTCGGAGATCCGCCAGGTGGACAACCAGGGAGAGTACAAGGAGGAAAACGCCGACCCGATCCCCGCCTGGATCAGCATGGACACCGACAAGGCGGCGGCCAAATTGGTGAAGGGAATCCTCAAGCGCAAGCGGGTGGTGGTGATCACCGGCCACGGCAAGCTCCTCGTGTTCCTCGAGCGCCACGCGCCGTGGCTGACCGCGTTCCTGGCCCGAAAGCTGGGAATCAACCAGAGGCGGCAAAGCGTGGATTGAGGCCACCCGCCCATCCGGCTACCAGATACCAGATTCC
>JAOZUP010000287.1 GCA_029938595.1 Thermoanaerobaculales bacterium
GTCCAACCCGTTCCCCGACGCAGAGACCGATCCCTCGAAGCTGCACCTGTTCTTCCTGGCCTCGGTTCCGGAAAACCCTGACACAGACTCGCTCGAGAAGGCGAGGGCCGAAAGCGAACGCTTCGTGTTGGAGGGTGACGTCGCCTACCTTCACGCGCCGGACGGTATCGGCCGGTCCAGGCTCGCGGTACGCCTGGAAAAGGCGCTGGGTGTGTCCGGCACCGGTCGGAACTGGCGCTCCGTACGCAAAATCTTGGAGATGGCCTCCAAGTGCAACTGACCGCGCAGGGACAGTTAGTTGAACCGCAAAGGACGCAAAGACCGCGAAGATGGCGCAACGTCTGTTCTTGGTCTATTGAGAAGATCTTCTTTGCGTTTCTCTTCGCGTACTTCGCGCTCTTTGCGGTTCAATCACCGTGTGTGTGAGCAACCCCTACTCACTGTCACAGCACGAGGCGGCCGCGTCCTCTGGATTCGGAACCTCCTGCTGCGTCCCCTGGTGCTTGTGAATAGCCGCGGTCACCGAAGCGGGTCGTCCGAGGATGGCGAAGAGGCCCAGCGCGACCAGCAGCACGGCGGTGACGGCGGGGACGTGGCGGCGCAGCGGCGCACTCACAAGCTGCGTGCCGAAACCCACGGCCAGCAGGGCGGGGACGGTGCCAGCCCAGAATGCGGCCATCACCGCAGCCCCTTTGACGGCGCTTCCGGTGCCCGCGGCGGTGACCACGAAGGCCCACAGCCAACCGCAGGGCAGAAAACCAGATAACAGACCCACAACTGCGGCGCGAACCACCGGAGGTTTGTCGCTGACCAATGAAAACCCACGACGCAACAGGCCCGCGATTCGGCCGTTGCCCGAGCCGTGCTTGAAGATGCGAACGCCGCGAAGCTGCAGCAGGGCGAGCACGCCCCACAGGATCATGGTCGCGCCGGCGACGATGCCCGCAATCCGTTGCACACCGGCGAGAGAACCGGCCACGTCAAGCGCCGCACCTATTGCGCCGGCCGCGAGACCGAAGGCCGCGTATGTCAGGAGGCGGCCGCCTGAATACGAGGCGTGACTCAGCAGTCGGCGAGCGCCGGCTGACCCATCCGCGCCCGAGTAGAAGGCAACGAAGGGCCCGCACATGCCGACGCAGTGCAGGCTGCCTACCAGGCTCGCCACAAATACAGTCAACAATAATGCGGTCATTTAACGCCCCTCGTATTCCAGTTAGGAATTAGGAATTAGGAATTAGGAATGCCGCCCATCCTCTCTGTGAGAGTGGGGTGTTGGGATGGAAATTCCTAATTCCTAATTCCTAATTCCTAATCCAAGCTGTTCATCACCGCCCCCGCTCCACATACAGGTGCCTGGTTTCGGCGTGGGTGAAGTGCTCCTGGCCGCGGTCTACTGTGAAACGCATCTCCCAGCGGCCGTTGTGACGCATCGGCAGGGTCGTGCGGTAGACGCCCTCTCCAACCGCGTCGAGGCTGGCGCGGAGAATGTCGTTGGCGTGGGCGTTGTGGAAGGTCTCCACCGCCACCACCGCACCGTCGACGGGCTCACCGCCGGCGTCGGCAAGGTGCACCTCGAGGGTCGGCTGCTCTCCCGGCGTCGCAGCCGGCCGGACGGTGAGGTTCAGAATCCAGCCGAGCTCTTCGTTGGTGCGATCTTGAGCGCGCTTGTCGTTCCAGTGGAGGGCCTTTTGATAGTAGTCCTCCTCGACCGCGTAGGATGGGTTCGAGGTTGCCACGAAGACCACGACCAGCGAGGCGACGACGTGGATGGCGAGGGCGCCGGCAATGATCCACGGCCACAGGCTTCCCTTGTTCACGGCCCACTCCCTTCAAAGCCGTTCCCGCGCGCGGCCGGTCCGAGGATGCGGTAGTCGAGCACTTTCGTGAAGTCGATGCCATTGCCTATCGTGAGCGCAACGGGCGCCTCGCCGTCGCTGAAGGCCGAAGGGGGTGCGGTGATGAAAGCCGCGGTCATCTCGGTCTCGCCCGGCGCCACGGTGAGCGGGTTCTCGGGCGCGATCAGCTCGAGGCCGCTGCCGCCGGCGAGCTCGATGAGGTAGGACCGCTCCTCCTCGGAACGGTTGGCGATCTTAATTCGGATTTGGTTCGAGACCCTCCCGTCGGGGAGGATTGTGAACGGGGCGCCGAGCCCGCGCAGCAGGGTGACATCGGCAGCGCTCTTGCCGGCAAGGGAAAAGGCGAAGGCACCCAACATCACCACCAGGATGGCCGAGTAGATCACCACCCGCGGGCGCAGAAAAGACCTCTTGCCGTCGGCAAGCTCGGCCTGCGAGGTATAGCGGACGAGGCCGCGGTCGAGGCCGATCCGGTCCATGACCTCGTCGCAGGCGTCGATGCACTGGGTGCAGTGGATGCACTCCATCTGCAGGCCGTCTCGGATGTCGATGCCGGTTGGGCAAGCGCTCACGCAGAGCTTGCAATCGATACAGTCGCCCGCAGCCCGCTCCTCCTTCTTGCGCCACGGCGCCTTCGGCTCGCCGCGGCCGGCGTCGTAGCCGACGATCAGCGACCGGCGGTCGAGGAGCACCGATTGGAAGCGGCCGTAGGGGCACGCCACGATGCAGGTCTGCTCGCGGAAGTACGCGAAGTCGAAGAACATCAGGGCGGTGGTTCCTGCCATCAGAAGGAATGCCCCCGGGTGCGCGGCCGGTGAACCGGACATCCAGGTCAGCAGCCGATCCCAGCCCACGAAGTAGGCGAGAAAGGTGTTGGCGAGAAAGGCCGAGACGGCGAGGAAGACCGCATACTTGAGGATGCGGCGGCCGTCGGGCCCCTGGGCGTCGAGTTCGAGCTGCCGCTTGCGCCCACCCTCGATGAGGATCTCGAGCGGCCGGTAGACGAACTCCATGTACACGGTCTGCGGGCAGGCCCAGCCGCACCACACCCGCCCGAGGACTGCGGTAATCAGGAAGATGCCGATGAAGATGCTGAAGAGCAGCAACATGAGGAGAAAGGTGTCGGTGGGGAGGAAGGTGGCACCGAAGAAAGTGAACTCCCGCTTCGGCACGTCGAGGAGCATCAGCGGTTTGCCGTTCAGCTTGAGGATCGGGATCAGGGTGAAGGTGGCGATCAGCGCCCATGCGGTCACAAACCGCCGACGGTAGTAATGACCCTTCGAAAGTTTCGGTCGCATCACGCGTCGGGAGCCGTCCCGGTTGAGGGTCGAGAGAACCCTCTCCTCGGCCTCCGGTGCGTTCGAGGTGGCGACCACGCCTGTCCTCAGGACGCGGCGGGCTCGGCCGCCGCCTCGGCGGTGGGCAGGTCGTCTGGCACCTCTTGATTCTCCTCGGCCGGAGGCAGACGCACGAAGTGATCACCCTGCGCCGCCTTCGGGTTGGGCGTCTGGTTTCCGAGTAACGTGCCCACGTAGGCGCTGACCGCCATCATCTGGGCCGGGCGCAGCTGGCGCTCCCACGCGAGCATGCCCTTCGAGGGCACCCCCACACGCACCGTCTTGTATATGTCCATGAGTTGGCCGCCGTGGAGCCAGTACTCGTCGGTGAGGTTGGGGCCGATGCCGCCCTCACCGAACATTCCGTGGCAGGTGGCGCACTTGGACTGGAAGACCTTGCGGCCGCCGTTCATCATGCTGTCGTCGGAGATCAAATCGACCAGGGTCCCCTCGGAGATCTCGCCGAGGGCCAGAAGCTGCTCCGCCTGCTTGTCGAAAAAGGCGATCATCGCGTCGTCGTAGCGCTCGGTGGCGAGCATGCCTCCGCCAAAGTGGAAGTAGAGGACGTACAGCGGGGCGAAGACGATGGTCGCCCAGAAGATGGCCAGCCACCACCGCGGCAGCGGGTTGTCGTACTCCTGGATGCCGTCGTAGCTGTGGTCCAGCAGGTCGTCGTGGTCCAGGACCTCGCGGTCGTGTTCGGTGCTCTCGGTGCTCACGAGGAACGTCCTCCTTTCACGGGCGTGCGCCCGGCGGCGGTGTCGTCGTCGAGGGGAAGCTCGCTCAGGTGCTCGTAGGAGGCCTTTCGCCGCACGCCGAAAACCCAGATGACGATCAACATGAAGGTGACGAAGCACAGTATCAGCGCGATCTCGGCCCACGAGGTCAGCCCGGCGGCGCTCATGATGTCGGACAAGCTCATGATCCCACCTCGGCGATGATCACGCCCTCAACCTCGGCGCCGTCCGGCGCGATCGCCTCTTCGACCTCGACTGCAACCACCTCGGGCTTTGAAATGTCGGTGCCCATGCGTTGAAGGTACGCGATGAGGGCCACGATCTGCTTACTCTCGAGGTTCTCCGGGCCGCCCTGGACAACGATCTCGTCGGCGATCGCGTCGGCCTGTTCGTGGGCCATGGCGATCCCGTTCGAGATCTCATCGTCGCTGTAGGGCACGCCGACCATGCGGTTGGCCCGCATCGACCGCGGCACCTCGTCGAAGTCGAGGTCGGCGGTCAGCAACCACGGGTAGGCCGGCATGATCGAGCCGGCGGTGATCGCGCGCGGGTCGTCCATGTGGCGAACGTGCCACAGGTCGGGGTACTTGCCGCCGATCCGCTGCAGGTCGGGGCCGATACGGCGCGAGCCCCACTGGAAGGGGTGGTCGTAGACGAATTCACCGGCCTTGGAGTACTCACCGTAGCGCTCGGTCTCGGCGCGGATCGGACGGATCATCTGCGAGTGGCAGTTGTAGCAACCCTCGGAGACGTAGATGTCGCGCCCGACCAGTTCGAGCGGGGTGTAGGGCGTCACGGTGGCGATGGTCGGTACGTTGGACTTGATGAGGAAGGTGGGAATGATCTCGAAGAGCGAGGCCACCACCACCGTGATCGTGACCGCGATCGTGAACCTGACGGGCAGCCCCTCCCAGCGGCGGTGCCACACGGTGGAGAAAAAGCGCTCGAGTCTGTAGCCGATGTTGGCGACATGAACGTTTCCGGCTTCCAGCGGCAGCACCGGCTCGGAGTGCTCGCGGAACGTCTTGGAAAGTGCGGGCGCCTCGTGTACCCGCACCTCGTACACGGCGGGACGGTTGCGCCAGGTCATGAAGAAGTTCACTCCCATCATCAGCACGCCGACGAAGTAGGCGAGCCCGCCGATCACCCGCACCCAGTACATCGGGATCAGCCGCAGGGTGGTCTCCACGAAGTCGCCGTACTTGAGGTAGCCCTCGGAGTCGAAGGCGAGCCACATCAGGCCCTGGGTGAGACCGGCGGCGTAGATGGAGACGATGTAGAGGAGAATCCCGATGGTGCCGATCCAGAAGTGCGCCTCGGCCCAAGCCTTGCTCCACAGCTCGGTCTGATACAGCCGCGGCAGCAGCCAGTAGATCATGCCGAAGGCGAGGAATCCGACCCAGCCGAGGGCACCGGCGTGGACGTGAGCGATGGTCCAGTCGGTGTAATGAGAGAGCAGGTTCACCGATTTGATCGACAGCAGCGGCCCCTCGAAGGTGGACATGCCGTAGAAGGTGATGGCGACCACGAAGAACTTGAGCACCGGGTCCGTCGCGACCTTGTCCCATGCTCCGCGCAGGGTCAGAAGGCCGTTGAGCATCCCGCCCCACGACGGCATCCACAGCATCACCGAAAAGACCATTCCGAGGGTCGAGGCCCAGGCCGGGAGGGCGGTGTAGTGGAGGTGGTGGGGGCCGGCCCAGAT
>JAOZUP010000288.1:0-1124 GCA_029938595.1 Thermoanaerobaculales bacterium
GTCTTCACCAGCGACAACGGAGCAGCTGTCGGTTCATCTCGACCGCTTCGGGCGGTGGGCCTGAGGAGTCGTCACCCGCCGCCGAGCGTGCCGGCAGTTCGCTGCCGATCACAGATACCGGGGTGCCGTCCGCGAGACCGTCCTGACCGATGACGATCAGCAGATCACCCTCGGCAAGCCCCTCGAGCACCTCCACCGAGTCCTCTGAGCGCAGCCCGAGCCGGACCTCGCGGCGCACGGCGACATCGTTCGATTTGAGGTAGACGGTGTCACCGAGCGAGTCGAGCACGAGCGCTTTGCGAGGAATCACGATGGCATCGTTGTGGGTGTCGGTCTGGAGGTAGACCGAGGCGAACATGCCCGGACGCAGCTTGCCCCGACCGTCGACCTCGAGGGTCGTGGTGAAGGTTCCGGTGGCGGCATCGACCGTCGGCCGGAGCCGGGCGACCTTGGCTGAGAATTTTTCGCCGGGGAAGGCCTCGACCCTTAGGTGAGAGATTTGACCGATGCGGATTCGCGGGAAATCCTTCTCCGGCACCTCGACGAGACACAGGAGTGGCGTGAAGTCCGAGATCCTAAAGACTGTGGTGCCGGGTGTGACGTGCTGGGCGAGCTTGATGTTGCGGGTCACCACCAGCGCGTCGAAGGGTGCCCTGATCTCAGTGTAGGCGAGCTGAATCGCGGCGCTCTCGAGCTGGGCATTGGCCGAGCTGAGCTGCGACAGGGCACTGTCATAGGCCTCGCGGCTGACCAGGCCTTCGTCCCACGAGCTCTTGGCGCGGTTGAAGGAGAGCTGCGCCTCGTCGCGGGCAACGGTGGCGATCGCGACCTGATTGCGCGCCTCACGTTCGTCGATGCGGGCGAGGAGCTGACCGGCGCGGATCATCCGGCCTTCCTCGGTGTTGATCTCGGTCACCGGTCCCGTCGTTCGGGCGACGATATCAACCTCGTTCTCGGCCTCGAGGGTGCCGTTGGTCTCGAGGTACTGGGAGATGGACCGTCGCGGCACGGGCTCCACCCGAACCGGCACCGCTGCCGACGGTGCGCCGCCGCCCGCCTGGCCGCCCATTCCCGCGGGCCTGCCGCCACCTTCGTGGCGGTCGGCGTCGCCGGAGCCGCCGCAC
>JAOZUP010000288.1:1134-5617 GCA_029938595.1 Thermoanaerobaculales bacterium
CGGTCGGTAAGGCTGTGTCACCCGGTGCATCGGGCACGGGTAGGGGTACGGGCACGGCCCCGAGGGCCGCCGACGCAACACGGCGGGCGAAAACTGAGAGGTCGTCGATCAGCGAGTAGACAGTGGGAATGACCATCACCGTGAGGAAGGTTGACGTGGTGAGACCGCCGAGGATCACGAGGCCCACCGGCGCCCAAAAGGCGGCACGGCCGTCGGGCGCGCCGAAGATGCTCGGGAGAAAGTAGCCGGCAACCATCGGCGACAGACCGAGCACGGTGGTCATTGCGGTCATCAGGATAGGTCGCAGACGATGCCGCCCGCCGAGCACGATCGCCTCGTCGCGAGGCAGGCCCTGGCGGCGCAAACGGTTGATGTGGTCAACCAGGACGATCGCGTTGTTGACGACGATGCCGGCGAGGATGATGAGACCCATGTCCGAGCTCGAGGACCGCGCCTGTCCGGCGAGGGTCATGATGACGCCGACGCCGATGAAGGCGAACGGTACCGAGAACATGATCGTGAAGGGCTGGGCGAAGCTCTCGAAGAGCGATGCCATCACCATGTAGATCAACACCAGGGCGAAGAGCAGCAGAAAGAGCGCGTCGCCGGCATCCTGCTCGCCCCGCATCCAGTCCTCGCCCTCGACCACCTCGTATCCGGCCGGCAGATTGAGGTCTTCGATGGCGCGTTGCGCCATGCGCTGGGCCATGAAGGCCGGCGTTCCAGTGGCGGTGTCGGCGGTGAGGGTCAGCGTCGACTGCCGATCGATGCGTTCGATCGACCGTGCCCCCCGGGCGGTCTCGAAGTCGGCGACTGCGCCGATGGCGAGCCTGTTATCACCGAAACCGACCGGCAGTTTTTTGAGCTGATCGAGGGTCTGTCGATCCTGCTCCCGGTGCTGCACCACCACGGCAAGCTCGCGGTCCTCGACCTCGAAGTAGGACACGGCGCGAGACGACAGGGCGGATGACACGCTCTGCCCCACCGCCTGCGAGGTCAGACCGGCGGCCAGGATGCGGTCGCGGTCAGGCCGAACCAGCACCTCCTCGTCCCCGCTCTCGAGCGAGGAGTCGGCGTCCTTGATTCCGGGCAGCGCGGACAGCGCCGCGACCGCCCGCTTGGAGAAGAGCTCGAGAATTTCGAAGCGATCGCCGCGGAGCTGAACCTCGACGTTCGAGCCGGAGCCATGTCGGCCCCGCTGGGAACGGGAGAGGGTGAAGGTGACACCGGCCCTGGTCGGCATCAGGTCCTCGATCCGGTCTCGAATCTGGCCTGTGTCGAGCCTGCTTGTCTCCTCGTCGACCAAGTAGATGTCGAATCGGTTGTCCCGGGACCAGCCGCGCGAGCGGCCGCTGCCGCGTCGGAAGGTGTGGGTGATGTTGGCGATCTCGAGCTCGTCACGGTTCTCGTCGAGCAGCGAGTAGACCTCGTCGTAGAGTTCCCTCTTCTGCTCTACCGAGGAGCTCTTGGGCGTGTCCACCATGATCGTCAGCTGGCGCTCGAAAGACATGTTCGAGAAGGATCGCTCGATGTTCTGATAGAGGTACCACGAACCGATGAGGGCCAGGATGACCGCCGCCGCGAAGGCGAGCCGGTGCCGCAGCATGAAACGGAGCGTGCCTGCGTACGCGGCCGTGATGCGGTTCCACAGCACGCCTTCGCGGGCCCGCTCGCCGCGCAGCAGACGCGCCGCGACCATCGGCACGACCGTCACCGCCACCACCAGCGACGCCGCCATCACCACCACCACCGTGAGCCCGATGTTTTTCATGAAGATGGCGAAACGGCCGCCGGAGGAAAGAAAGACCATCGGCAGGAAGACGCACACCGTCGTCAGCGTCGAGGCGGCAATCGGCAGGGTCACCTCGGAGGCCCCGTGCAGGGTCGCCGTGTGGGCGTCCTCGCCGAGATCCTCGTGGTGACGGAAAATGGACTCGATGACGACGATGGAGTTGTCGACCAGCATGCCGATCGACAGCATGAGACCCATTAGCGACATGATGTTGAGGGTCAGGTCGGTCCACCCCGCCTGGCGGGACAGGTACATGAAGACGAAAGTCATGACCACCGAAACCGGAATTGCGATCGCCACAAGCAGGGTGCTGCGGAGGCGCCGCAGGAAGAGGTACATAAAGAGCACCGCGAGGGTGCCGCCGAGCAAGCCCGTGTTGCGCAGCTCATTGAGGCCGTTGCGTACGTCTTCGGAATCGTCGCGATAGATGTTGATCTGGAGACCGTCGGCGTCGGGGAACTCCTGGATGGCTGCGATCTCCGTCTTGGCGCCATCGATCATCGCCAGCAAATTGGCGGTCGAGGCCTTGTAGAGGTAGACACTCAACGCCTCCTGGCCGTTGAGAAAGTCCCACTCCTCCTGCTCGGGGTAGTCCATCACCACCTCGGCGACGTCGCCCAGCCGCAGGCCGCCGCCGAGAGGCAAGGCCCGGATCTCGTCCAGGCTGACGAGCTTGCCCTCGACCCGGAATAGAAAACTCCGCGAACCGTCGCGAACGGTGCCGGCCGACACCGACTGGTGATTCGAGCGGATCACCGAGGCCACGTCGCGGACGTCGATCCCGAGCGACGCCATCCGATCTGGAATCAGGTTGACCTGTATCTCGCTGGTCTCATCGCCGCTCACCTGGACGTCGGCCACCCCCTCGAGCCGCTGCAGGCGGCGGACGATCACATCCTCGGTGAAGCGATAGAGGCTTTCGCGGGGCCAGTTGGCGCTGACGTGAAATCGCAGGACCGGCCGGTTGGAGCTCTGAAACCTCCGAATCCGAACCTGCTCGAGATCGTCCGGCAGCCGGTGTCGCACGCGGTCCACCCGATCACGCACGTCAACCGCGGCCAGATCCATGTCGGTTCCGTCGACGAAGCGGATGCTGACGTTGCCCGACGACGCGGTGGAAACCGCGGTCAGACTGTCGATGCCGTTGATGGTGCTGAGGCTGTCCTCGAGTGGGCGGACGATCAGCCGTTCGGTCTCGGCCGGCGAGGACGACGGGTAGGGCGCGTCGACCGAGATGAAGGACGACGAGAAAGTTGGAAGGAACTCCAGCGGCAATCGATCGAGAGAAAGCCAACCCAGCACGAGCACACCGAGCACCGCCATCGCCATTGTGACCCGGCGTTCGACCGCAAATCGGATGATTGGGTTGACCTTCACCGTCGTTGCTGCCCTCCTCGGGACGTCCGCGTCATTGAATCATGAACGCCTCAACCTGCAAAGGATCTTATTCGTTCGGCGGAAGGGTGACCGACAGCCACTCGATTTCTGGGTTCATCCGGCTGCGCATGTCTCCGCCGCGGCCGTCCGTGCCGCCGCCTCCACGACCACCACCCATGCCACCCATGCTGCCGCCACTCCGGCCGCCACCCATGCCACCGCCACCTCGACTGCCACCCATGCCGCCCGTTTCGCCCATCTTCTCCTTCATGGCCGCCTCCAGCATTTCCATCTCGGCCTCGGTCATGCCGCCGATCTGGATGCCGATCGCCACCTTCCGTTTCTTGGACGGGCTCGTGTCGGCAACCGTGCCTCCGATGCCGGCGAATGGGATTTTCAACTCGTAGCAAAAGACTCCCTCGTTGTAGGCCGAGGCGGCCGTCGGGCCATCGGGATCGTTTTCGTCAACCGTCTCCTTCATGCCCATCCGGATTACCGTTAGCCGGCCCGGCACTTGGCGCATGCTGGCGAGGGACGGCGGTGGACCGCCACGACCGGTAGTTCCAGTTTCGTCGGGTCGCGATCGTCCTTGCCAGGAATCCTCATCTTCGAACTGCTCCGCGATCTGCTCGGATCCCGGATATCGAACGGCAAACTCCTCGTTCTTCTTCTTTGTCTTGCCGTCGCCGTTGATCCACAGAGTGACCCCGCGCATCAAGAGCCGCCGGGCCAGCCCATGGTCGGCGAAGCGGTACATGAGGTAGAGGTTGTCGTCATCGTGGGCGACCGCCATGATGTGCAGGCTGTCTTCTAGATAGTTGAGGGGGACCCCCTCCCAGTCGGAGGGGTCACCGTCCAGCACAACGCGGTGACCGGTCGGGCTGCTCTCGATCTTTTCTGCCGCACCGGCCCCTGGTCCGAAGCCAGCAACGGCGAAGGAAATGAGAAGGGCCATGCGAAGAGTGAGGTTCTTCATCGATGCCTCCAAGGGAAAAAGCGCGCGGCGGCCGTAACGGCCGCCGCGCATTGGGGGAGGAGGAGGATACTATCGCCTGCGGCCACCGGAGCGGCGCATGAAGCGCTTGTCTCTGTCGTTGCGCATCTCCTCGAGTTGTTCCCTCTGCTCGAGGGTGAGGACCTGGAAGACCCGTGCCTTGGCGCGGTCGGCGGCGACCATGAGCTTGACGTGGATTAATCCCTGAGACTCGGCGAAGGTGCGGACGGAGTTCTCTTCGAAGACTGCGGGGTCGTTGGTTTCGCGCCACTCCTCGCGCCCGCTTCGGAGCTCTTCGGCGTGGCCCTGGATGACCGGGC
>JAOZUP010000021.1 GCA_029938595.1 Thermoanaerobaculales bacterium
AGACGCTGCCCCCGCTTACGTCGCAAACACGAAGACACAAAGACACGAAGACATCGCAAAACCACCCATCCACGCAAGGTACCCGCAGATCACGCAGATTAACGCAGATAGCCTACCGCGAGACTCAACCGAGTGGCGAGGTCCCGACCGTCGTCGAACGACGCCCGGGAACCGCTGTATCGGGTCATCGCTCCGAACGCGAGTGTTCGTCGCCATGGCCCGATACAGCGGCCTGCGCTCTCGAAGAGCGCAAGCCTCGCCACCCCTCATCCCCACAGGTGTATTGACGGTGTCCTCTTCCGAACAGGAGAGGGGTGAGGCGGAACCGACGTGCCCCGGGCGCGTCGTCCGGTGGGAAGCATGGCTGCGACGAACGCTCGCGTTCGGAGCAGACCTGCTTCTCACCGGTAGTTGGCGATCGCAAGATCGCCGACGTTTTCGCCGGCAATCCTGGGCACTGCACCATCAGGGAGTCCATCTGCGTTAATCTGCGTGATCTGCGGGCATATTGAGATGGATGGACGGCCTTTGTGTCTTCGTGTCTTCGTGTTTGCGACGTGGGTGTGTGGACTTCGGTAGTTGCTCTCCACCGTGCGCCCGATAGAATGAGTTGAGCATGACTATCGTGATCTTCCTTCTGGTTCTGACCGCCGCGGGTCTTGGCGGGTACGCACTTCTTGTGCATGTCGGTCTTGACGACCTCGAGGCGTGGGCCGGTGGTCGGGTGGCCGGTCTGGTGCTGGTGGCGATGCCTGCCTGGTGGGCTGGAGTCGTGGGTGTGCACCAGTGGCGTAGTGTTGGCGTGGTCGTGCTGGTGGTCTGCGCCGTGGTCGGTGGTGTCGTCGCCTGGCGGCGTGGTGCCTGGCGTCAGCTGCTGGTTGCGGAGGTGATTTTCTGGACCGCAGTCGCGGTGGTGATCGTCATCCGCCTCGATCACCCGCAGATCGTCCTCACCGAGAAGCCGATGGACATGGGGATCCTCGCGTCCCTCCTGCGGGCGGAGAGCTTTCCGCCGCCCGACATGTGGCTGGCCGGTGAGGCATTGCCGTACTACTACTGGGGCGCCCTCCTGTGGACGGTGCCCCTGTCGATCGCCTCGTTACCGCTCGAGATCGGCTACAACCTGATCGTAGCCCTTATTGGGGGAATGGTGGTCTCCCTGCTGTGGATGCTCGGTCGGCGGGCCGGCGGCAGCCACTGGTCCGGGCTCCTGGTAGCCTTCTTCGGCCTCTTCGCCGGCACTCCGGATGGGCTTCGACAGCTCTTCGCCGGAGGGTCGCTCGCGAAGTTGGACTACTGGCATTCGTCCCGGCAGATCACCGACACGATAACCGAGTTCCCACTCTTCACGATCTGGCTTGGCGATTTGCATCCCCACCTGCTGTCGATGCCCATCATCTGTCTGGCGCTGCTGATCGCCTGGCAGGCTGGGCGCCATGGCCCGACGGTCCTTCAGACAGTCGCCCTCGCGGTTCTCTTTGGTGTGGCGTGGGCGGCCAACCCATGGTCCATGCCGCCGACTCTTGTGGGAATCGCGCTGCTCCTGTTCGCCGGTCCTGACCGATGGCATTGGCCGGGTGGAGACGGCACGCGCCGCTGGCTGGCGGTGGCGGCGATCGCGGTTGGCGGGTGGATTGTGACGGCGCCGTTCCACCTCGAGTTCCAGCCGTTCTTTCAAGGTGTGAAAATGGTGTTTGCGTGGACGCCCCTGGGGAGCCTGCTGCTCTACGCCGGCTGTCTCCTGATCCCCGCCGCACTCGCAGCTCTGGCGCTCCTGCAACGATTCGTCGGTGGCGATGACGAAGCGAACCGGGCGATCGTGCTCCTGGGGTTGGCGGCCGTCATGGTCGTAGCGGCGGCCTCCGGAAGGCCTACCCTGGTGATGCTCGCGGCGATCTGCGTTCTTTTCATAATCGCGGTGCTCGGTCCCCTGTCGTGCGAGGATCGGCCGGTCTTTGCCCTCGCCGCTCTCGGAATTTTCCTCTTCCTGGTGCCAGAGATCGTTTACGTGGCCGACAGTTACGGCGAAGATCTCCACCGCATGAACACGGTCTTCAAATCCTACATTCAGGCGTGGATCTTCGTGGCCGTCGCCCTTCCGGTTCTGCTCCGCTGGGGGCTGAAGCGACAAGGCGCTCGTCTGGTGATGGTGGCAGTGATGGTGCTGGTCGCTCTTCCGCACCTCACGGGGATGTTCTTGCAGCAGGTTGTGGCGGAAGAACGTGGGGTGGACGGCATGCGGTGGATGACCGCGGGAGACCGAGCCATCGTTCGCTATTTGCGGCAACAGCCGCCGGGAACGGTCATCGCCGAGGTTGTCGGCGGCGCCTACACGGAGTACGCGCGGTTGTCCGCCGCCTCCGGCGTGCCCGCCTACCTGGGCTGGGCCAACCACGAGTCCGTGTGGCGTGGAAACAAAATCCTCTCGGAGACAGAGCGGCGGAAGGAGCTGATCACGCGCCTCTACACTTCGAGCGACGCAGAGGCGATTCGCCTCACGGCGGAGGAGGCCGGGATCCACCTGGTCGCCATCGGCTCCCTCGAGAGCAAGGACTTTTCAAAACAGCAGTTGGCTGAGTTGGCCGCGGCGGGGGAGGTCGTATTGGACGAGGACGGTGGGCAGGTCGTCCGGTTTGCTTCCCCGATCGACGGCCGGTCCGCCTCCGGCCCGGATATGATGGAGCCATGATGTCCGAGAAACCCGAGTTGAGTGTTGTGATTCCGGCCTTCAACGAGGAGAGCAACGTCGCGACCATGTACGAACGGTTGGTGGCGGCGCTGGACGGTGTGGTTGATGGCCTCGAAATCCTATATGTCGATGACGGATCGGCGGATACCACGTGGGAGCGGGTGGCCGAGCTTGCTGCGGCTGACCCTCGCGTCCGGGGTCTGCGATTTGCCCGCAACTTCGGCCACCAGGCGGCCCTCACTGCCGGCGTCGATGCTGCCTGCGGCAAGGCGGTGGTCATCATTGACGGGGACCTCCAGGATCCGCCGGAGGTCATACCCGAGATGGTGGCCCGATGGCGCGACGGCTTCGAGGTCGTCTACGGGCAACGCGAGGAGCGGGAAGGGGAGACCTGGTTCAAGCTCGCCACTGCCAAGCTTTTTTACCGAATTTTGCGTGGCATCACGAACGTTGAAATTCCGGTGGATACGGGGGATTTCCGCCTCATGGGTCCGCGCGCGGTCGAGGCGTTCAGGGCGCTGCCCGAAAGGAATCGATTCATTCGGGGACTGGTGAGCTGGATCGGCTTTCCGCAAGTGGCGGTGAGGTACACGAGACGGGCACGTCAGGTGGGTGAGACGAAGTTCCCGGTCCGAAGGATGCTCCGTTTTGCACTCGACGGGATCACCTCGTTTTCCTTCTTCCCGTTGCGGATTGCGACCTGGACGGGCTTTGCGGTTTCGCTCTTTGCCTTTCTCTACATCGTGGTGGTGCTGGTCCTCAAGGTCGTGGGCGTGAGCTGGCTCGGCTACACATCGCTGATGGCTGCGATTCTGTTTCTCGGGGGTGTCCAGCTCTTGATGATTGGAATCATAGGCGAGTACCTCGGTCGAATATTCGACGAGGTCAAGCGCCGTCCGTTGTATCTTATCGGCGAGAGGACTGACGACGAAGAAGGTGTCATCCCCCCCGAACGCCCAGTCTCTTAGGCCGAATGCTATAACGTTCAAACGTTAAACGTAAAACGTTAAACGTTGTGATCTGATCGTGAGGGAGGATCCATGGACAGCTACTACAAACCGGAGCATCTTGCCCGCTTTGGCGATATCGCCGAGGGAAACGACGAGCTTGCCCGAAAATTCTTCGACTACTACGGAGCGGTGTTCGCGAATGGTGCGTTGACCGTGCGCGAGAAGGCGTTGATTGCGCTCGCCGTTTCGCACGCGGTTCAGTGCCCCTATTGCATCGATGCGTACTCGTCGGAGTGCCTCAAGCAAGGGGCAGATCTCGAGGAGATGACTGAAGCGGTGCACGTTTCGACGGCGATTCGAGGCGGCGCCTCCCTGGTCCACGGCTTGCAGATGCTCGAGCACGTAACCAAGGCCTCGATGTGAACTAAGTACACTTCGGTGTAAGTACGGTCGCATTCGGCCGCCGCTGCATCGCCCCTGCCGGAGCTTTGCTCCCTTGAAATACCACAGGGGACGTCGGTGGTCGCGAAGCTCCGGCAGGGGCGCGCATCGACGCCCTCGATTTTCACCGTACTTACGCAGAGGTGTACAAAGAGACCGCGAAGGAGATCGCCACGTTATGACAGACGCCAATCTGATGCCTGTGCTCTCGAGCGAAACCGTGAGTGAGCTGTCGCGACCGGAAGCGGGTCCGCGGCGGACCACCAGCCTGAGCTCGCGGCGCTCGCCGTTGGCGAAACCGCTGTTTCAGATCCAGACTCTCGAACGGGTGGAGCTCGAACACCTTTCCGAAGGCGGCGACTTCGATGCGGCTGTGCTCACCAACGGGCCTGGACGGCTGGTTGCCGGGGCTGTTGAAATATTCCAAATCAACGTCGGCAAGCTGTGCAACATGACCTGCCGCCACTGCCACGTGGACGCCGGCCCGGATCGCTGGAACGAGGTGATGGATCGAGAGACTGTCGACGCGTGTTTGGCGGCGCTCGATCGGACACAAGCCCATACCGTCGATCTCACCGGAGGGGCGCCGGAACTGAACCCAAACTTCCGGTATCTGGTGGACGAGTGCACGGCGCGCGGAAAGCACGTCATCGACCGCTGCAATCTGACCGTCCTTCTTCTCCCTCGCCATTCCGATCTGCCGCAGTATTTGGCTGAACGCGGGGTGGAGGTGGTGTGCTCGCTGCCCCACTTCAAGCGCCGCAATACCGACGCTCAGCGCGGTGAAGGCACGTTCGAGAAATCCATCGAGGCCCTCCGGCGTCTCAACGCAGCCGGTTACGGCCAGGGTGACCCGGCGCGCCTGCTGACCCTGATGGTGAATCCGGTGGGCGCCCTCCTCACTGGAGACCAGTGCTCGATGGAGCGGGAGTGGAAGCGAGGTCTCGACCAGAACCACGGAGTGACCTTCGACCGGTTGATCGCGCTCAACAACATGCCGATCGCCCGTTTCCTGGAGTGGCTCGAAACGAGCGGAAATCTGCAAGGCTATATGGAGCTATTGGTCAACTCGTTCAACCCAGCCACCGTGGACGGCCTCATGTGCCGTAACACGCTGTCGGTGTCCTGGGATGGCCGGATCTTCGATTGTGATTTCAATCAGATGCTCGATCTCGAGAGCCGAGCCGGCGACAGGGATTCAACCCGAATCGCCGACCTCGATCCAGCCCTCTTTGAGGGCCGGCAAATCGTTACCGGCCGCCACTGCTTCGGCTGTACCGCCGGCGCCGGTTCCTCCTGTGGAGGCGCCATCCACGACACCGCGGAGTAGTTCCCAACCTTTCTGGCCATCCACGTCACAAACACGAAGACACAAAGACACTAAGGCCACGCACCCACGCAATTAAACCGCAGATCACGCAGATAGACGCAGATTATTTGTCGCTGATCTGATGCATTAGTGCAGGAAATTGATGGCGGAACAGTCGGCGATCTCCCCCTCGCCGCCCGCCGGTGGGAAGCGGGTCTGCTCCGAACGTGAGCGTTCGTCCCAGCCACGCTTCCCACCGGCCAACGTGCCCGGGGCGCGTTGGTTCCGCCAAGCCCTTCTTCTGTTTGGAAGGGGGGGACACACCCCATATACCAAAAGGGAATGAGGAGTGGCGAGGTCTGCGCCCTTCGAGGGCGGAGACCTCTGGATCGGGCCATCACGACAAACGCGTGCGTTCGGAGCGATGGCCCGATCCAGTGGTCCCCGGCCGTCGTTCGACGGCGGTCGGGACCTCGCCACGCGATCGAGTCTCGCGGGAAGCCATCTGCGTTGATCTGCGTGATCTGCGGTTTTCTCCGATGTGTGGGTTGGCCGCGTCGCGATTTCTTCGTGTCTTTGTGTCTTCGTGTTTGCGACGTGCGCGGGTGGGTGGCCGTGCCGGTCAATCCTCGAAGATCTTGATGGTGACGATCGACGCCAACGGCACGTCGTCGGTGAAGCTTACGATGCCGCCGCCTACGTCGGTGTCAACATCGAGCAACAGATCGGGGCCGGTGACGCCCTCGATTCGACCTGTTCGAATCGAACCGTCTTTCATGCTCAGCTCGACCCGCCTGCCGGCCGATGAACGGATGGCCCGCGTGTCGTCGGGCGCGACGATCACAAACCGTTCCATAGCAGCATGACGTTGGCCGGTACGGTCGATCGCGGTTGTTTCGAGACCAAAGCGCATGGCGACCCGGCGGGCGCGTTCGAGGATCCGCTCGGCATCCTCCCACCTGCCGTCGGCGGCCGCGGCTTCGGCGTCACCTACTAGACGGCCCACGAGCTCCTGAGCGATCTCGAGAACCCCGGTGTGGTTGCGGTTGATCAACGCAGCCGCCGAGAGATGACTGATGGCCGCCTCGTGGTCGCTTTGGAAGAGCGCGAGCCGCGCGGCGGCGACCTCGTCCGCCAGTGTGTTTGACGGCCCCGGCATCGGTCGCGCCGGTGTGTGGACTACGGTCGGGAAGGGTGAGGGTGTGAGTGGGGTCACCACCGGCGCGGTCGGTGCCGCGGGTCGAACCGGTGGCTTCGGGCGAAACGGACCAACCTCGAGGACGATCATCGTCGCAATCGCCATCGCCGCGAGGAGGACCGCCAGACCGGCGGCGACTGGCCGGGGCACGTGGTGAACCGGGCCTTCGTCATCCGTGTCCTCATCCGCCGCTCCGGGTTCGGCGGCTGCGGCCGGCTGGGCCGCGGTTCGGCGTGCCGACTTGGGTTCGGTTGGAGCGTCGGAAGCCGGTTCCTCGGGCGCGAGTTCCTTGAGAGCCCTTTCGACGTGGGCGATCTCCTTGCCCACAGACATGAAGCCCACACTCTCGAAGAGGTGGGCAACGGGGAAGAGCTCGCGCGCCATCGCTCGATAGGCCAGGGGTTCGCCGGAGGGCTCCTCTCCAGCATCGAGGCGCTTGATGATCGAGTCCAATCGCTCTTCCATGAGCGGGAACTCCTCGTTCCGCGAACCCATCGATGCGCACTTCTTTTTGATCTCGCGCAGACGCGCGATCAGCGGCCGAAGATCCGGTCTGTTGGAGTCGGTATCGATGTCCATCGTCACGGCCAATAGTACCGGTTCCGGACTGGGTACAGCCTACATCCGGTCGATGATGGCCTGCCCGAAACCGGAGCATGACAGCTCGTTGACGCCTTCTCTGCCCTCCCGGTTCATCAAGCGGGCGAGATCATAGGTGACCTCAGCATCCCGGATGGACTGTTCCATGCCCTTGATGATGAGCTCCGCAGCCTCGCTCCAGCCCATGTAGTCGAGCATCATCACCGCCGACAGGATCAGTGAGCCGGGGTTGACCTTGTCCATGCCCGTGTACTTGGGGGCAGTACCGTGCGTCGCCTCAAAGAGGCCGATTTCGTCCGACATGTTGGCGCCGGGGCCGAGACCGAGACCGCCGACCAGGGCGATGGCCGCATCCGACATGTAGTCGCCGTTGAGGTTTGGCAGTGCGAGCACACTGTACTCGTCGGGGCGGGTCTGGATTTGTTGGAAGATCGAATCGGCGATACGGTCCTTGACCAGGATCTTGCCCTCGGGCATCTTGCCGTCGTACTCGTTCCACAGGCGCTTTTCGCTGATCGTCTTGTCGCCGAACTCCCGCTCGGCCAACTCATAGCCCCACTTGGCGAATGAGCCTTCCGTGAACTTCATGATGTTGCCCTTGTGGACCAGGGTGACCGAGGGCAGGTCGTGGTCGACCGCCCACTGCAGGGCCTTTCTCACCAAGCGCTCGGTGCCGAAGGTCGAGATCGGTTTGATCCCGATGCCGGAGTCCGGGCGGATCTGACGGCCGGTTCGTTCCTTGATGAGCTCGATGATGGCGAGCGCCGTTTCGCTGCCCCGCTCGAAATCGTAGCCCGCGTACACGTCCTCGGTGTTCTCGCGGAAGATAATGAAATCGACCTTGTCGGCATATTTATTGGGTGCTGGCACTCCCTCGAAGTAACGAATTGGGCGCACACAGGCGAAGAGATCGAGATGCTGGCGGAAACGCACGTTGATCGATCGAAAGCGTGGGCACACGCTGTCGTCATGGCCGCAGTTGTCGCAGGTGCCGCCGTGGTCCTGCTGGTGGGCGCAGTTGAGGCAGACGTGGGTCTCCTCGCCGATCGGAGTCGTGAAGGGGCCCTTGATGGCGATCTTGAGGTGACGGATGGCATCCACGGTCTCCTCGGGGAATTCGCTTCCGTAGTGCTGGAGTCCTTCGAGGCCGGCGTACAGAGGGCACCAGGCGATCGCGCGTGCTCCCCCGTAGCTCTTTTCAATTGCGGCATTCACCACGTTCTCCATCACGGGGCTGATGTCGAGGCCGATACCGTCTCCGCGGAGCCTGCCGATGATTGGCCGATCGCCGATGATGAGCTTGCCGTCCTTGTACTGGATGAGATCGCCCTCAGGAATTTTGACTTCTTTAAATTCGACCACGAGATGCCTCCAGGATTTGAGAATCGGTCGTTCGACCGCGGTGGCATGATACGCAAGATGCCGCACTCTGTCTACGGAGGTGCAGGGGTGAGGCACAGGATTCAGGACTTGCCAAGAAATCGCTATCGCTATCGGTTTCGCTATCGCTATCGACGGTGACGCCATCGATCTGAGGTTTCGATACCGATAGCGATTGCGATAGCGATACCGATGGACACATCGGGCGCCTTCCTCTGCGCCCCTTCCCGCCCGGCCCGCCCCACCGTTCTTGTAGAGTGAAGGTGTGAGCAGCAGGATTTGGATTCGATTCGGGGTAGTGTTGGCTGCCCTCGCTCTGGCGGGATGTGCCGGTCCCCCCCGTCACACCGGTGATGTCGACTCAATCCGTGAGGCCGGAGAGTTGCGAATCGCCGTGCGGCCCGGGTTCTTCGACGCTTCGCCAACCGGAGCCGGCGAGCTCGACGAGACCAGGCTACTGACCCAGCTGGCGTCACGCCTCGGGGTGCGGTTGCGCTGGGTCGAGTGCTCCCGTCACGACCGGGTCCTGGAAACTGTTGGGGCTGGAGTCGCCGACATCGGGATCTCGCGCTTTTCTCCTGTCTCACTTCTCGATGGCGATCTCCGTCCGACAACTGCCATCGACTGGGTGGAGGATGTCCTGGTCTGCGCGCGTGCCTCATCTCTTGATGGGCCCGAATCGATTCGCGGTTCGACGGTTCATCTGCACCGATCTCGCGTGGACGACGAGCTCAGTTCATTCCTGGTCAGGCATGGATTGCGAGTTGAGGAGGTCCCGGAAGAGGTGCCGGTCGAGGAGGTGCTGAAACGCGTACAGCTAGGTCGCTACTCGCTGACCGTGGTCGACACGGGCCTCGTTCACACGGCCCGCAGCGCGGTGAGGGTGCGGATACTGGCGAGAGTCTCGGAGCGCCGTGCTCTGGTGTGGGCCGTGCGGGGACGGAATCCTGAGCTGGTCCTCGCCATCGATCATTTTCTCTTTGCCGAGCGCGTCCTGTCGCGTACCAGCAGAGAATCGATCTGCCGCGATCTAAGGGAAATTCGCAAAGCCAGGGTCCTCCGTCTCGTGACCAGGAATTCCGCCACAACGTGCACCGTGGACCGTGGGGGTCTCCAGGGATTCGAGTATGACCTCGCTCTTGGTTTTGCGCGTTCTCTCGGTGTTCGGCTCGAGCTCTCAATCCCACCGCCCGATGTGGATCCGATGGATTGGCTCGAGCAGGGGTACGGCGACCTCGCCGCTCTCCACCAACCCGTGGCGCCGAGGGATAGGGGGGCGTTTCTCGTCACCGCGGCCTACCGGAAAGTGGATCTGGTGAGCGTGGTTTCGGTGAGAGCGAACCCGCCGGCATCGGTTGAGGATCTGGCCGGAGTAAGGGTCGCGGCCACCCGTCCGGTAGCCGAGCTCTGCCGGATGGTTCCGCTGCTGGCGCCGATGAGGGCTGCGCCCCCTGCGGTTGGTGCGGACGGCTTTAATGCGATGCTCGAGGTCGCACGGGGGAACCTGCCGGTGGCGGTAGTCGACGAGGATGCAGCGAAGCTGGAGATCTCCAATCGAGCCGATCTCATGCTTGGTGCGGTTGTCCTGCCCGAGGTAGAGCTGGTCTGGATCCTCAACTCTTCGTCACCGCGTCTCTTCAGTGCCGCGGACCGGTATTTGCGGGACGCCCGGAAGTCGGGCGTCGTGCGACAGCTCGTGCACAACGAGTTTGGATCGTGGCAGCGCTATCGGCGCCGTACTCTTCTGCCGACGCCCGAAGGAGCGTTGAGTCCCTACGACGAGCTGTTGCAGTGGGCTGGTCGTGAATACGATATTGACTGGCGGCTGCTGGCTTCGCTCATGTACGAGGAATCGCGTTTTGATCCGGATGCGGTGGGCCCGGGCGGATCAGCGGGGTTGTTGCAGTTCATGCCCTTCACCTGGCGCGAGCTGGGCGTCGAAGATCCTCATGACCCGACCGAGGCGGTGGAAGCCGGAGGCCGCTACCTGCGGCGACTGATGGACGGGTTCGGCGACCTGCAGCTGTCAGATCGGGTGGCTATGGGGCTCGCAGCGTATAACGTGGGGCCTCGTCACGTCTTCGACGCCCGCCGTTTGGCACGGGAAATGGGTCTCGATCCGAATCTATGGCAAGGGTCGGTCGAGACCGCCATGCTGCTTCTGGATGATCCCGAGGTTGCGCGTCGCTATCCGGCCGGGGTCTGCCGGTGCCGGCGGGCCGTCGGCTACACCCGGCGCATTCTCCGCCGCTACGCCGCCTACACCGAGCAATTCCCACCCGCATGAATCAGATGTTATTCACCTGAAACATGTCCCGCAGCGACAGCAGCGTTTTGGCGAAGTTCATTTCCTTGAGGAACTCCTCCAATTCCTTGCGGTCGGCTCCGCTGCTCCTCTTCTTCTCGACATTTTCCGTGACCTCGTAAAACGCCGAAAGCGGATGCAGATTCAATCGTGAAAAATTGACCTCATACCAGTCGCTGGCGGTGACCCTCTCCCACACCATCGGTGCACGGGTAACGTCGTTGGACCACAGTCCCTCGGCGATTGCCGTGACCTCGCGGTAGAGCTCGCGGAGGATGGTTTGGTGATCGTTCGTGTTCAGCGCCACGCTGAGCTTCTTGGGAGCCGCCTTTCGCCCTGATTCGCCGCCGTTTTCCTGTGCCGGGCCGGGCTGATCGCCGGGATCTGCCTCGTCGGATTTGAGACCGTCGTCGGTGTCGGGCACAGACTCACCGGAACCATCATCCTGGGGGGGAAGCTCCGTGGTCTGGATATCGTCAACGGTGGTCTCGTCGTCCTCAGTTTCAGCTGCAGTCGAATGAGTCTCCGGACTTTCTCCGGTCTGAACGGGTCGCAGTGGGCGGATCGGTTCTTCAGGTTCCGCTGCGGGGGACGGCTCGGACGCTGCAATGGCTTCGTTTTCGGTTTCGCTTTCGGTTGTGGCCGCCGGCGTGCTGGTCCCCTCCCGCTGGTCATCGGTCGGCGAGGCGGTCCCCTTTTCCGTCGCAGCGCGGCGCGCCTCATCAGCGGCCTTGCGGAATCTTAGATGAAACGTGCCGAGGAATTGAAGCTCCGTTTCGCTGATTGGCCGTGCGCGTCCCAGCTTTGCCCGCATGACGTCGAGCTCCAGGAATCGGGCCTGAAGGAGGGCCCGGCTCGGTGCAAGGTTGACGAACTCGGGGAAGTGGTCAGCGTTCTTCTCGAGGACCTCGATCAGGTCGGGGAACGTCGCATAGTCCATGATCTGCTGGTACTGCCCCTCATACCAGTCAATGGATTTTTCCCGCTCCTTGGCTGCCACCAGGCGCTCGAAGACCTCTTCCGGAAAGCCCTTGCGGTACCACTCTTCGCCATACGCGCGCTCCAGCCCCTCGCGAATGGCGATGCGCAGCTGGCCGAGGATCTCGGAAACGATGCGATACGCATCGATGTTCTGTTCCAACCAGTCCATCTATGGTTTCTCCCGCCAGCGATTCATGATCGTTGGAGTCGAGACTACCACGGGAGATGCCTGATTGTTATTTGGCCCGCACTTCTCACCGGGTGTCTACTACGTTGGTGGTATTCGGGGTCAGTCTGCCTCGAGCGCGTAGGCGAAATCGGGATAGTCTGGGCTGTCCTCGACCAGGAAGATGTGACAGGTTTCGCAGTCCATCGGGATCGTGTGCTCGCCGTCGGAGGTCGACATTTCATCGTCGTGGCAGCGCATGCAGCCCGGAAAATCGTCGTGGCCGATATTGTTGGAGTGGGTTTCCCAGTTGGTGTCCATTGCCGGGAAAACGGTCTTGCCGTAGGCCTGAGCTGCCCATTCGGCGCCCCGCGCCACGAGCTCTGGATCTCCGGCCGCGAGCTCGGGGTACTCGGTCGCGTAGAAATCGGCAACCGCCTTCTGAACCGCGGCCATGCCGGCCGCATGGGAGTCGTATCCGCCATTTATCGCCGCGACGGCCTGCCGCTTGTAGAAGGGCAGATCGACGAACTCCGGATGGGTGTCGATGATCCAGTCCATCGCCTTGCCGGGCGGATGGAAGGTGTGGGTCGGTCGGTTATGGCAATCGATGCAATCCATGATGCGGGCCGCGTCTCTCGTATCCTGCGGCGGTAGCTCGTCGCCGTCGCGGGTATAGACGCGTGTTTCGCCATCTGCGGTCGTGAGCTCCACCCAGTCGATCTCCTCGCGGCTCTCGTCGGAGGAGACGAACCGGATGCGGTTGTCGGAGTAGATGTGCCACCAGTGGATCCCACCGGCGCGTCCGATGTCGAGGCTCCCGCCACCGGTCCGCAGCAGCATCGCTGTGTAGGAGGGGGTGTTCTTTTCATCGCTGCCGTACCGCGAGAAAATCCGCAGCTTGTCGCCGTGATGCTTGTTGGGCCAGTGGCATTGCTCGCACGTCTCGCGCGCCGGTCGCAGGGTGTGGAGCGGGGTCGTGATTGGGTGCTGGTAGGTGCCAAGGGCAGTGTGCCAGACCTGCCGGAGGCCATCAAGCTTGGACTTCACAAACCACGAGGCGCCGGGGCCGATATGACAGTCGACGCAGGCCACCCGAGAGTGGGGTGAGTTCTGGTAGGCGGTGAACTCCGGCTGCATGATCGTGTGGCACGTCTCACCGCAGAAACTGACGGTTTCCATTTCCTCGATGGCGAAGAACGAGGCCGCGCCGAGGATGACGGTATTGAGGGCGGTCATGATGATGACGATGGTCGCGAAGCGACGCATATGGGGATCGTTGAAATCGAGCTTAGGAAAGGCACTGAGCTCTTCCTCGGTGGCCCCTTCCTTGATGAGCTTGTGGCGACGCCGCCACATGCCGATGGGAATCTCGATCAGACCGAGGACGAAGATTACGGGCAGGAAGACGTACGCGAAGAGCCCGATGTAGGGGTTGTCCAGGCCTCCCCACAGCTGGGCGATGACGAAGACGATGATCAGGAGGCCCGATAAGGTCGTGAGCACAAGGCCGGCGATAGTGAGGCCGTTGTTTGCGTAGTTGAAAAGTCTTCCGAAGAACCTCCGCCGATCACCGGTTGTTGCCGCCATGTCTGCCGTCCCCCTTCGATTCGGTTCTTCGGATCCCAAATCGCGGGGATCCTATCATTCGATCAGCATATGCACAACACGTCAAATCACTCTGTGAGCAGGGCGTTGATCCGGGATTTTTCCGGACGTGGAGTGAGATGGTTGACCGAGGAGAATTGTTGGGTGGTTACTATGAAGACCTGTCTCAATATCATGATTATTACTGATCTTGAATATTTCGTCACATAGAGATACATTGCATCGGCGTTGGCGGAGACGCCTCGTATCTGGAGGAGCATATGCAGCGTGGGCGAGCTTTATTGGGGATTCGAGGACCGTGGTGGTTGAAGATCTCAGCCGCGGTGATGACGGCAATCATCCTCCAGATCGGTGCCGCCGGCGCCCAGGGTAACGAAGATTGCCTGATGTGCCACGAGGACCCGGAGCTCGTGGGCGAGCGCGACGGTGTCGAGGTCCCGGTCTTCATCGATCCCGAGCTCTTCTCCTCATCGGTTCACGCAGATTTTGGGTGCATCGACTGCCACATGGACCTCGACGGTGTGGAGCTGCCGCACGACGAAGACCTCGATGCGGTCGATTGCGCGATGTGCCACGACGACGTGGCGGAGGAACTCGCGACCGGACCTCACGGAGTCTGGGCTGATGATCCGGCCTCGCCGGCAGCCAAGTGCATCCGTTGTCACGGCACGCATGATGTGCTGTCGCTGGACGACCCTGATGCGGCCGCGAGCCCCGCGCATTCAAACGAGCTCTGCGGCCACTGCCACGCGCGAGAGCTGCGCCAGGTAGCGAAAAGCCCGCACGCGCGCAGTGCCGGAAACGGTCCCTCGGCGAGCTGTGTGAGCTGTCACGCGGGTCACTCCATGAAGCCGCCGCAGGGCGAGCAGGAGGAAGTCGCGATCTGCGGAACCTGCCACGTGCGCCAGGCGGCCGAGCACCAGCGCAGCCTGCACGGGCGGGCGGCCGCCGCGGGTGACGAGCTGGCGCCGAGCTGCGTGACCTGCCACGAACACCACGCGATCCTACCGCGCACGGACCCCGCCTCGCCGACAACCACCATGAATGTTCCTATTCTCTGTGGGCGCTGCCACCACGAGGGCACCGAGGTGTCCCTCACCCACGATATTCCCCAGGATCGAATCCTCGAGAACTACTCGCTCAGTATCCACGGCGAGGGTCTGTTCAAGAAAGGGCTGTCGGTCACTGCGGTCTGCACCTCGTGCCACACCTCGCACGACATCCTCGAGCACACCGATCCGCGGTCGAGCATCAACCGCGACAACGTCGCCGCCACCTGCACCGTCTGCCACTCGCGGATCGAGGAGGTGCACGTCAAGGTCGTAGAGGGGCGTCTGTGGGAAGAGCAGCCGCACCAGATCCCGTCCTGCGTCGAGTGCCACCAACCGCACAAGATTCGCCGCGAGGCGCTGAGCGCCCTGGGCGCCGCGAACCGCAACTGCCTGCGCTGCCACTCCGATCCCAGGTTGGCGGTGGCTCGCGACGGCGAGGCGATCTCCCTGTTCGTCGACGAGAGCGCCTACAACATCGGCTCCCATGCCGGAACTGCGTGTGCCCAGTGTCACACTCAGGTGTCGCCGTCGCACGAGCGGGCCTGCGACACGATCACCCAATCGGTGGACTGCAGCATCTGTCACGCGGAAGTCGTGCAGAAGTTCAGCCTCAGCATCCACGGTTCTCTCGCCGCGGCGGGTGATCCAGATGGGCCGGTGTGTCTCGATTGCCACGAGAAACACGCTACCGAGAGTAAGCGTCTGCCGAGCTCTCCGACCTATCCCCGGAACGTCCCTGAGCTGTGTGGTGGGTGCCATCGCCAGGGGGAGAAGGCCGCGAGGAGGATCGAGTCGGAAATCCCTGACATCGTCGGCAGCTACGAGATGAGCATCCACGGCAGGGGGCTGATCGAGGCCGGTCTGGTTGTCTCCGCCACCTGCACCAACTGCCACACCGCGCACAGCGAGCTTCCCGCGGACGATCCCGAGTCGTCGGTCAACAGCGGTAACATCTCGGCCACGTGCGGCACCTGCCACCACGGCATCGAGGAGATCTTCCGCACCAGCGTCCATTGGCCGGGCAACACCGAAACCGACCACGAGCTGCCGACCTGTGAGAGCTGCCACACCTCCCACACCATCTCGCGGACGGACGCGACCGGCTTCCGCCTGACGATGATGAACCAGTGCGGGCGCTGCCACGAGGACGAGGCGGAGACCTTCTTCGACACCTACCACGGGAAGGTCTCGCGGTTGGGCTCCGAAGGTGCGGCCAAGTGCTATGACTGCCACGGCACCCACAACATCCTGCCCCCAATCGATCCCAACTCAACCTTGAGCCATGACAACGTGGTGGACACCTGTGCCACCTGTCACCCAGGCGCGCACCGCAAGTTTGCCGGCTACCTCACCCACGCCACCCACCACGATCCCGACAAGTATCCCTTCCTCTTCTACTCCTTCTGGTTCATGACTATCCTGCTGACGAGCACCATGACCTTCGCTATCCTCCACACCCTGGCTTGGCTGTGGCGGCTGCTGCGAACCCGCGACAAGTGGGTGATGCACAAGGAGGCGCCGCAGGAACGACTCTACGAGAGGTTCTCACTCACCCATCGGCTGATGCACCTGACGATGCTGCTGTCTTTCTTCACGCTCGCCTTGACGGGGATGTCGCTGAAGTTCTCGTATATGGGTTGGGCGGTGCTTCTGTCGCGTTTGATGGGCGGCTTCGACACCATGGGGACTCTCCACCGCATTGCCGCTGTGGTTCTGCTGGCGCTCTTCGCCTTCCATCTGCGGCAGGTCTGGAAGGGTCACGCGGAATCCGGCAAGTCCTGGTTTGCCTATATCTTCAGTGAGAACTCGCTGATGTTCAACCTGACCGACATCCGGCAGGTCTGGGAGTCGATCAAGTGGTTCTTCGGGCGCGGCCCGCGGCCCCATTACGGCCGCTTCACCTACTGGGAGAAGTTCGACTACTTTGCGGTCTTCTGGGGCGTGTTCATCATCGGGTCCACCGGCCTTCTCCTCTGGTTCCCCGTCTTCTTCACCCGCTTCCTGCCGGGGGCGGCGGTGAATGTGGCGACGATCATCCACTCCGACGAGGCCCTGCTCGCGGTGGCATTCATCTTCACCATCCACTTCTTCAATACCCATTTCCGCCCAGACAAGTTCCCGATGGATCCGGTGATCTTCACAGGCCGCGTTCCGTTGGAGGAGCTCAAACACGACAAGCCCGCCGAGTACGATGAGTTGATGGCCAGCGGTACGATTGCCGAGATCGAGGAACGATTGGTCGACGCCTTTCCGAAACGGCTCGAAAAGGCGTTCAAGACCTTCGGATTCATCGCGCTCGGCATAGGGCTGACCCTGATCGCGCTCATCGTCTACGCAATGCTCTTCGGCTACCGGTGAGGCGTTGAACGTTAGAACGTTGAACGTTGGAACGTTTGCACGCAATTCTCGCCTCCTCGCCACGAAAAAGGGTGACAAGAATCGCTAGGTGAAAAACGTGCTCCGAAGCCGTGCATCGGGTATTGGTTAGCTCCGAAGGAGCGACAGATGCATAGCCTGGGGCGTGAGCCCCAGGAAACGCCGGTGGGAAAACAGAACCAGCCCTGAAGGGGCGGCAGATTCTTGTCTGCGGCGTGAGCCGCAGGCATCAGCACCGTGTTGTCTGTCGCCGCTTCGCGGCTTGTGGCCTTTTTGTTTACCCTTTCCTGGGGCTGACGCCCGATAGCGCCGGTTAAAACCGGTATGGAGTAGGAGATGAGAGTTCTCTACGGTGAAGACCCAGCCAGTCACACCGGCCCCGAGTCATGGGGGTGCGTCTGTAAGGGCGCATCCCAAGCGTTGACAGGGGAAAGCGCAGGCCGAGTATTGAGCCTCGAAAATGCAGTCTTTGGGAGTGCCGACGTCATGGACGGGTACGGAAGGCAACACTGTTTCGTGCGAAATGGCGAGCACGTAACGGACTCCCCGTGGTCGGAGACCTCGAGCATGCGCAGAAGCTTCATACGCGGGAACCGGGAGACCCCATGTTTGCCTGGGGGAGATGGCCCATCAGGCCGCGCTGGGAACTCTGAGGAGGTAATCCAGCGATGAACGGACATGGGGAGTCGGACAGGGTCGTAGTACCTGAGAAGCCTCCGAACAAAGAGGAGAGGGCTGGGGAAGTCCCGGTCAACAGATCTGCGGAGGGGGTGGAGGAAAGGACCCTGGCCAAGGAGAACTCGCGGCAGCAAAACACGCACCGGGCACAGCACCGGGAGCGCGTGCACAGTGCGCTGGCGCGGGTACGTCGAGCAGCAGAAGAGGACCGGGGGAGGCGGTTCACAACTTTGCTGCACCACGTGTACGCGGTCGACACACTGCGGGAGGCCTACCTGAGCTTGAAGCGAGGGGCGGCGCCCGGGGTGGATCGTGTGACGTGGGGGGAGTACGGACAGGGACTGGAGGATCGTCTCCAGGATCTTTCCGAACGCCTGCAACGAGGAGCTTATCGGGCACGACCGGTGAGGAGGGTTTACATCCCGAAGCCGGACGGTCGGCAGCGATCATTGGGCATCACAGTGCTGGAAGACAAGGTCGTCCAGACGGCGGTGGCGATGGTGCTGAATGAGGTTTACGAAGTGGACTTCATGGGTTTTTCGTACGGATTCCGGCCTAAACGCGGCCCGCATGATGCGTTGGACGCGGTGTGCGCCGGGATCGAGCGCAGGCAGGTGAGGTGGGTGCTTGATGCAGACATTCGTGGATTCTTCGATGCCATCGACCACGAGTGGCTGGTGAAATTCATCGAGCACCGGATCGCGGACCGGCGCGTCGTACGCCTGATCCAGAAGTGGTTGAAGGCTGGCGTGCTGGAGGATGGGAAACGAGTACGGAGCGAGCAGGGGACGCCGCAGGGGGGATGTATATCGCCCTTGCTGGCGAATATCTACCTGCACTACGTGCTCGACGTGTGGGTCCACAGGTGGCGGAGGACGGAGTGTCGGGGGGACGTGATCATAGTCCGCTACGCCGACGACTTCGTCATGGGCTTCGAGCATCGGTACGAGGCTGAAGCGTGTCTTGAGGCGCTGAGAAAGCGTCTGGGGAAATTTGGCCTTGAGCTGCACCCCGACAAGACCAGACTCATTGAGTTTGGCCGACACACCATCGACCGAAGATCGGGTGGTGGGTCGGGGAAGGCCGAGACTTTCGACTTTCTCGGATTCACGCACATCAGTGCGCGGGGCCGGAATGGGAAGTTTCGGGTCGAGCGGCGAACGATGAAGAAGCGCCTACGGTCCAAGCTTGCAGAGGTCAAGCGAGAGCTGCGGAGGCGGATGCACGACCCGGTCCCAGAGGTCGGGAAGTGGCTTGGGAGTGTGGTGCAGGGACACCTGAGATACTACGGTGTCCCACTCAACACCAAGGCGCTGCGCCAGTTTCGCTGGCGGGTCACTTGGCTATGGCACCGGACGCTCAACCGTCGCAGTGAAAAGGGCTACGTCACATGGGAACGCATGGAGCGGTATATCGACCGCTGGATCCCACCCGTCCGGATCTGCCACCCCTATCCCCTTCAGCGGCTCGGCGTCAGAATCCGAGGCAGGAGCCCAGTGCGGTAGTCCCGCACGCTGGGATCTGTGCGGGGGGCGGCCCGCAAGGGCCGTTCCTACCGCGACCAGGCTATG